>NZ_JAXKVW010000002.1 GCF_036172515.1 Flexistipes sp. | reverse complement strand
TTATACATTTTAAGGGATTTTGTGAGAAAATGGCTCTCTTTACCGGAACGCTGGCTCTATTTTGCCGGACTGGTGGCTCTCAATCTCCGGACAGGTGGCTCAATTTGACCCGGAATACTCAATGCTGATATTGTCTATGATATTTGCAAGAATGAGTTGGCGGATTTAAGGGGAAAAGTTATAGCAATAAAAAATAGAGATCGTTCATAATTTTGTCTCAACCTCTGTAGCATAATTTACTTTTCCCTCGTCCTTTAGCCCTTCCAACTGGCATTTCAACTATATCAACCTGCCTTCCCTCCCATAATTATCACCCACGACCTAAAACCTACTTTTCACGCTTTGATATCTTCAAAAGAATTAAACTAACCCATTAAATTCCTTTATAATATATAATTTACTTGTCACCTTCCCTTCGTAAATTATGCTGCACTGCCAATCTCACACTTCGTAAGTGTGAGATTGGTTGATCTTAGCCAATAGGTATAAAATATATTTAGTAACAATTAGTTATAATATGAAAACTTAGTATATTTGTCAAATATTATCCTCACACTTACGAAGTGTGAGGGAGGGTACTCAAATCATCCACATTAGCCTTATAAGCCAGCCCCATTATCGCAACCCTCGGCTGCTTTTCACTACCGTCTGTTGATCGAGCAAGCCTCCATTCGTTTACTACATTTCTTATTTTTTCTGTTACCCATTTTGTTTTATAAAGATTTCTGTCTCGGGCAGTTCTTATAAGAATACTTTCTTCCGGTGCCGAATCTAATTTTACTCACACTTACGAAGTGTGATTTATGGTAAATTATATATTATTATTTTATATAAGTCAGTTACAAGTTTAGCTACCTTGAGAATGTACACACACTTACGAAGTGTGAGGATGGCTGTAAAATAGATGTTTATTCAGTATAAAAAAGTTCGTCGTTTGAAGTGTTGTCTTCGAGGAATTCATATTGGATAGTACGTTCGAGACCTTCATGCAGGGCAATAGGAGGTGTAAAGTCTGTTTTTTTACTGATGGAAGTATCAAACTGAGTAGTAGCACAGAATTTTTTTATACGAATACTGCTTACCGGAAAATTTTTACCCGTGATTCGGGCAATCAGATCAAAACCATATCCAGCTGCCAGACCAAGCACATAAGGCAAACGTATTTTTGTGCCACTGCTTTTTCCAAGCTTTGAATTTACAGTTCCTACCAGAGTATTCATATCAAAATCAGGCTTGTCTATATAATTAAAAATGTGAACTCCGGGTCTAAAAGCATCTATAGAATATTCCAGAAATGCTGCAACATTTTCCACATAAGCCATCGACTTTAAATTTTTACCATTTCCTATCATCACAAACTTTCCTGAAACAATTTGTTTAAGCAAATTATATACGTTGCCACGATTTTGCTCACCGAAAACCACAGTCGGTCTTACAATTACCAATGTTCTTTTTTCAGGATCTTTTGCCTGCCAATCTTTGTATATTTTTTCTGCTGCCCACTTTGTCCTGCCATAATCATTAAAATAATTTATTTCACCGGATTCATCCGTTCCCGGAGGAGCAAAACCGTATATAGCAACAGAACTTGTAAAAATAATCTTGTTAATCCCTTTTTCCTCCGCCACATCACATACATTTTTAGCGCCATCAACGTTGACTTCATCATACAAAGATTTCGGTCTCACATCATCCCTGTGTTCGGCCGCCAAATTGATAATTGCATCTCTATTCTCCAGCACATCCTCAAGAGCTTTTTTATCCCTCACATCAGCTACCCGACATACATCACCAAAACGTTTGCTCACTGCTTTATCAACTATCGCAAACTCTTTCTCAGCTTCTTGCAGTCTTTTGCACAGCCTTGTGCCAATAAACCCCGAACCACCAATAACTTTAATCATATATTCCTTTCTCCATTACTTGTAGCTAAAAAGTTAATATTACTTATCTTTTTAAAAATTTTGTACTAAAATAGTGTTAAAAATTAAATTTTTTCAACTTACTCATAGAAATCAGATTAATTTGTCTAAAATTTCAAAGTGAGATTTTCTAGTAAAAGATAATCTGTTTTTTTCTATATTTGAAACAAGAGTTGCATAGTTTTCTTTGATAAATAATATAGAATCAATTATCTCCTCAATATTGTTATTATTCTGAATTCCAAATTGGTTTTCATATACAATATTCCCAGCTTCAGAAATTGGCGTTACTACTACAGGTAATCCTACTCCAATATATTCAAATATTTTGACAGGGAATGACTCTTTACTTATTTTATCATCAGTTCTAAACGAAAGCCCTAAATGGGCTTTTGAGATTAAATTAGGTATTTCTTTATACTGAACATTTTCAATGTATTTAAAATTTTTACATCTAAGATTTTTGATTAAATAATCTTTGGGACCATGCCCAATGACAAGAAATTTTAAATTTTTATGATTTTCGTCACAATATTTAATTACCTCACTTAATAATTCAATATTTTGAAACTTTCCCATGGTTCCATGAAACACAAATGTGAAGTCATCATACTTTTCGGCATTCGGTCTAAATAGTTCTTCATCATATCCATTTCTAACAATCTTTACATTACTATTATATGGTTCTATAGATTTTTTAAGTCCTTCAGTAACAGTAACGACATAGTTAGAATTGCTATACATAAACCTTTCGACTTTCATTAAAAGTTTTCCAACTAATGAATCACTTCTCATAATTCCATGTTGAAAAAAAACTTCAGGATAAATATCTCTAATATCGAGAATAATTTTTTCAGGTCTTTTGATTTTGACTGCAAAAAATGCAAAAATAGCTATGAAAAATGGTGGTGAAGTTATGATATAAACTTCCCTGGTTTTTGAACATATTATCCTTATAAATAATTCAAAACTAAATATGAATTCTTTTATTAACCTAATAATATTTTTATCTTTATTAGAAGGCAATTTACTATAACAACTAATGGTGTTATATTTTTCATTTTTTAAGGCAGTAAATATAGTTACATCATGTTTTTTAATAAGTTCATCTATAAAAGAAGAAGCTCTTATAGAAGCTGCATTACTTGTTGGTTTAAAATATGGTGTAATATATGCTATTGTCGCCATTTAATCAATACTCCAACTATTTTATTTAATTCCGTTTCTGTTAAATGTTCCCCTATTGGCAAACTCAACAATTCAGCATCACTTTTATTAGCAAAAAAATCTTCACTAGCTTGCCCCGTATATTCATAAGCCTTAAGTCTTGGAAGTGCTATAGGATAGTGGATACCTGACTGAATACCATTATCTTTGAGAAACTGCCTAAGCTCATCTCTTTTGTTGGTTCTTATTACAAATAAATGATAAACCTGTTTTGCCCAATTTTCTCTTTTTGGCAGTACGATATTTTCCACTTCTTTCAGATGTTCCAGATAATAGTCAGCTACTTTTATTCTAGCTTCTGTCCATTTATCTAAATGCTTTAGCTTAACAGACAGAATCGCTGCTTGCAATCCGTCTAACCTTGAGTTTCTTCCTTCAAACTCATGGTTATATTTTTCTATCCTTCCATGGTTTGCAATCATTTTACATTTTTTTGCTAATTCGCCATTGTTTGTTACAATAGCACCAGCATCCCCATAAGCACCTAAGTTTTTGCCCGGATAGAAACTAAATGTTCCAACATCCCCAAAACTTCCGACTTTTTTACCTTTATATTCTGCTCCGTGAGCCTGGGCACAATCTTCTATTACTTTTAGATTATGCTCTTTTGCAACTCTTAATATTTCATCCATATCGCAAGGATGACCGTAAAGATGCACAGCTAGCACAGCCTTTGTATTTGGTGTGATTTTTGATTTAAGACTTTTTATAGAAATAGTATAGTTATCCTTATTACAATCACAAAAAACTACTTTATGACCACATCGTGTTACTGCTTCGGATGAAGCTATAAAGCTATTAGCAGGTACTACTATTTCACTATATTGTGGTAAATCAAGTGCTTCTATGGCAATTTCAAGAGCATCTGTACCATTTCCTACACCTATGCAATATTCTGCTTGATGATATCGGGCAAACTCTTCTTCAAACTGCTTTACATATTTACCACCTACAAAAGCCGTTTCACTTAAAACATTTTGTATAGCTTCATCTATTTCATCTTTTATGCTTTCGTATTGGCTTTTTAAATCTAAAAACTTTACCATTTTATTATATACTTCTTATTTTTTTTGCTGGATTTCCAGCATAGATTCCCGGTTCATTTATGTCTTTTGTTACAACGCTGCCGGCACCGATAACCACATTATCACAAATAACGACAGGAAGAATAGTTGCGTTTGAGCCGATAGACACATTTTTTCCAACTTTCGTTTTTTTCCATAAATTCTTGTTACCTTCTGCAGGTTTGCCGATTGAATATGTATCATTTATAAACATTACACCATGAGCTATCACTGAATCATCATCTATTTCAACCAGCTCACATATAAAAGAATGAGATTGCACCTTACAGTTATTACCTATACTTGCATTCTTTTGTATTTCAGTAAAGGGACCTATAAAGGCATTATTGCCGATACTGCATCCATAAAGATTACAAGGTTTCACAATTTTTACATTACTACCGAATTTAACATCTTTTATCGAGCTTTCTAAAATTACCGAAGGTTTGCTGCTCATGATTTAACCCCATTCAAGATTGCTGAATTATAAATTTCATTAATTATTTGAACAGTTTTTAAGCCCTCAAGACCAGTAACTGCATTTGCTCCTTTATTATTCAAAACATCCACAACATTTTTTATAGTCTTGTCATGATTAGACATAGATCCTTGGTAAAATCCATAATTATTGGCTGGTTTGGATTCTTTCAGGTCTTTAATTTCATAACCTTCAATATTTTGGTACTCAACAACGTTTAAGTATTGTCCACCGATTTTAATTGTTCCCTTTTCGCCAAATACAGTTAGAGAACCTTCCATGTTTTTATTATAGGAATTAACTGTATAATTGATAGTACCCAATGCCCCATTATCAAACTTTAAGGCAACTACACCCGTATCTTCAAATTCAATTATATCTTTGTGTGCAAAATTGCCCATATAAGCATTTATATCCACAATATCTCCAAAAAGCCAATAAAGCAAATCAATAAAATGACTAAACTGAGTAAATAATGTTCCACCATCTAGCAGTTTATTTCCCTTCCATGTTGAGTTTTTGTAATAATCCATATTTCTATTCCAAAAGCAGTTCAATTGGATACTATATATTTCACCCAATAAATTGTTATAAATAATTCGCTTTAATTCTTCTACCGGTGGATTAAATCTGTTTTGTTTAACAACGAACAATCTTTTATTAGCATCCTCTGCCTCTTTGATCATTTTCTCACAATCTTTTACTGTTAAAGCCATGGGCTTTTCACACAAAACATGCTTGCCAGCTTTAAATGCTTTTATACTGTGCTCTGCATGCAAACCGTTCGGAGTGCATACGGAAACAACGTCAATCTTATTGTTTTCTTCAGACAACATTTCATCAATATCTTCATAATAAGGTACACCGTATTTTGTCCCTAATGCTCTGGCAGAATCATAATCGATATCACATACAGCCTCCAAATTTGCTATCTGTGATATATACTCTGCATGACGGTTTCCAATCCTGCCGCAACCTATTATGCCGAAATTTATTTTTGCCATTTTGCCTCCTTAAACAACAATATTTTTATATACACCTGCACTAAAATTAAAATTTGTTCATTAGTTAAATATTATCTAAAAAAGTTTTGTTTAAATTATTAAGTTTTTTTACTTGTTATCGCTTGCGAATAAACAAGCCCTATAAAAATTAGTAATATTGGAAACGTTTGTAAGTCATGGTAAACTGCAGCAGGTATCATATACAAAGCATAGGATATCAGCATACTTTGCAAACACACTATTAAACCTATCGTACTTGAACTTTGCCAAATCTTATTTAAGCGTTTTTTTATTACATAGAGATCCCGATAAAAATTTAAGAACCATAGTAAGAAAACTGTTAATCCAACAATTCCATATCTTCTTAGAAGTAACAACCATTCATTATCAACTATAGTTGTCATACCCTTTTTAGCTGGCCCCCAACCAAACAACACAGAATTCTGCCATATAGCAAGAGTATCCTGCCACATAATTAATCTAGCCTTCCAACTACTGGCAGTAGATAGAGACACCAATTCACTAACTCTAAAGAAAAACTTTTGCGGAACGAAATTAAGCAAAAAGCTAATGATAATACTAATAAAAATAATTACAATCAATAGTTTACCTAAATGACGTATAAAATTTTTATTTTTTAATGGATACTTCATTAACAAAATAATAAAATATGAGACTATCAAAATAATAATAGCTGATCTAGAAAGAGTCAAAAAAACAGCTAAACAGAAAACGGATATGCTAAACCAACAAAAGAGACGTGATATACTATTTTCTGCAAATAAAGCTAAAGCCAAAGATAGGGATGCTGCAAAAACCATTAAAGCTCCAAACTCATTAGGGTTACCTGTGGTTCCTGTAATTCTTCCATGCAATAAAAGACCTTGCATCTGAGTTGGTGCATAATAAGGCGATATATACGCATTCATATTAAACAAATTGAAAAATTGTGCAAAACCTATAAATGCAGACATTAAAAAAATGATAATTGCGAGTTCGCAATAAAGTTGAAAATCCCTGTGAGATATTGTTAAATTTGCTACAAAAGAAAAGATCAGAAAATACTTTAACAACTTAATAAGCTCAAATGTATCCCTAAGGATTAAGGGATATCCTTTTATCAAAGATGCGTACAAAATCGAAAGACAGATTACTAATCCAAAAATGCCAAACCATTTTATAATATGTATATGCTGGAACACTATTACACGCTCAGAAGAAATATGATCCCCTAAATATATGCCCCAAGCCAAGATAATAATAATTAAGTCAAACCTAATATCTGGGATCCCTGAAATCCGAAGAGGCGGGAGAAGAATTGTTGCAACCATCAAAAGAACTATGATTCTATGCGTTTTTAGACCCTGGAAATAATTCTGTGTTAGTATCATATTTATATACTCAAAACTGCCATACATTCTATCTGAAAACTATTCATAGCAGCCCTCCCGTTTTTTGGATTGAGTCTGTAAACATTTGTCAATTTTGCAAATCTACATTTTTGAACTTTCTATCTTTACCAAAAAGCCCTACCATAATTTACACTTTTTGTTGATAGTATCTTCATAAACTTTCAACAGTTTTTTCTCTTCAATACTCCAGTTGTATTTTTCTTCAACCGCTTTTCTCCCGTTTTTTCCCATCTGCTCAGCCTCATCTGGATGGGAGATAATATATTCTATGGCTTTTGCTATCTCTTTTGGCTCAAGTGGATTTACACATATACCACAATTATTTTTTTGAATTATTTTTCTGTATATTTCGAAATCTGATGTTATGACAGGCAAGCCAATTGCCATGTATTCAAAAACTTTAGTAGAATATGAATCTGTGTAATTTTTTATCGGTTTCAAAATACTCAATCCCGCCTTGGCATTTATTGAATAATTTAGCCCTTCATATAATTGTAAGCGCCCGTAAAAATTAATATTATCCTGAACATCTTTTATCTCCAGGTTTTCTAACAAAATTTTATCATATGGACCAATACAATGAAGTAAAATAGCCGGAAATTTTTCTTTTAAAATTTTTACAGCCTCAATAATGACATCAATCCCTCTGTTTTTGCTAATGCCACCTATATAAAAAAGCTCAGCTTTTTCTCTTTTAAAATTTACGAATTTTCCCAAAGGCTCAATTTGAGGCATGTTTAAAATGATTTCTATATTGTCTGACAACTTTCCATAATCTTTATCATAAGAATTTTCTGCTAGTACAATATAGTCAAATTTATTTAAAGTTTTTTTCTCGTAATATCTGTATAATTTGGAAACTATATTTCTCATTGCCTTCGGCATATAATCCTTATCAATCGTTTGTTTGGCAATATTTTCATGTACATCAAAAATGACTCTTTTCCCTCTTTTTTTAAGTTTTAATCCCACTGGAATAAGTTCCGGATCGTGCAAATGATAAATATCGCTGTCAAGTTCCAGTGCTTTCTTATAAACATTTTTGGTCGTTCTGAATATACGATTTAACCTGCCTGGCAAATAGCCTACATCATGTATTTTGACACCGTTTTTTACTTCATCACCTTTACCGTCAGCAACCACCAAATTGACATGGTAATCTTCTATTTTTGCCAAAGAACTGCATTCTTTTAAAAATATTCTGGTGTCATATCTCGGATGCACCGATGTGAGATGAGTTATATTAATTTGCATTGCATATTTCCCTGTAAATATTTATTAGCTTATCAGATACAGCTTTTTCAGAAAAGTTTTCTACAGCATATTTTCTTAAATAAGTGCTATCATAATTTGAATTGAATACCTTTTGCATAGCTTTCGATAATTCACCAATATTACCATTTTCAACTAAAATACCTAACTTTTCATCAGTTATAATAGATTCAGGTCCTCCACATTTTGTTGCAATTACAGGCAAACCGCAGCTCATGGACTCTATCAATACAACTCCGAAAGTTTCATATTTGCTAGAAAGTACAAAAGCATCAGATTGCTGTAGCTCCCTCTTAACAGTGCCTCTATCAGCATAACCATGTAGAATTATTTGACTCTGCGTACCATTGTTCGATATTTCATTCTGCAAATTAAAATATTCCGGACCATTCCCAAAAATTGAAAGTAAAACATTTTTATTACCTTTAAAAGCTTTTATGAAAGCATTAATTAGTGCTTTTTGATTCTTATTTTCATTTAAATTCGCTATATTAATAAATCGAAATCTTTGTTTATCATTATTTTTTTTTGCTGGAATAAAAAAGTCAGTATCCACCACATTGGGGACATATTCAAATTTTATATTAAAAGTCTCATGTAGCAATTTGCAAAACTTTTCACTTACCGCGATATTATAACAGGATTCTTTATATATTTTTTCAAATAATTTGATTTCTTTCTTTTTAACAGTTTTCCTGGCAAAAGCTGAAGAGTGCTCTGTTACTATAAAAGGAATATTGTAGGCTTTTTTAACCCAAACAGCAGCTTCTCCAGCTACTGAATTATGAACATGAATTAAATCAATTTTGTTATAATCTAAGTGCTTTTTTATCAATTTCTTGTTTAAATAGCATCTTAAGAAATTATTAAATCTTCTTAATTTTGGAATTGCGGGAAACAATAAAATCTTAACATTAACATTGTTTTTATTATGTTTAAAAATTCCGAACTTAAACAGTTTTTTTGACCAAACCTGTTTCAACGAAACAGGTAACGCACCAATCACATTTACATGCAAATCTTCATACTTCGCAAGCGCCTCTGCTTGATCCTGCACAAAAATAGACGAATGATCCCTATATATATTTGGATAAGCTGTAGGTAAAATTACAACTTTCAATTTATTTTTCAATCATGCTCCTTATTCTCTCAAACTTAGAACTGTTTTATAATTTTACCTGAAGCGATTCAAGTTAAAATGTGTAACCTAAAATATCTATATCATTAGAATACCATTTTCTAATCATCTCAATTGTTTCATCATTATAAAACTCTTTATAATTTTTATCGTCACTTTTGTTAATTTTTTGAAGCTTTTGATTTTTAAAAACTTGAATTCTTTTTATTTCCTCGTTCAAGTTTTCAAACCTAATAATTTCGTCCACCATTATTTGTTTTTTTAAATCGCATATATAATAAGTTTGAGGCATAAAAAGTAAAATATTCCTACAGTATAAGTCAGGCAAACCATTTATAACAAAGTCAGTAAAATCTTCAAATTTTTCCAAATAATCTTTAATAAATAAATCGTATTCGTCACCATTGCCACCATTTTTAAAATATTTATAGACAGATACAAATCTATCCCATGGGTTTCTAACAATTGCAAATTTGAAATAATGGTTAAAAGCCCAAGGACATGAATTTTTATACTGGAACCATGGAGAATGATCTCTTCCTCTTTTTTCCCCTGCCATAAGTTTCAAAATACTTGTGCCTCCAGTTCTTGGTATGTGTATAAAAATTAATTTATTCTTATGCATATATTTTCTGTAAGGAAAAGGGAAAAAACCTTTTCTGTAAGATCTTAAAAAAGTCATAATTCCGTTCAAAGTATCAACTCCTAAATAAAGTTAAATCACACTTGTTTTTAATTTCGTCCTTTTCTTAACAAAATATAGTAATACAATATTCCAAATCAAAAAACTTCCTGCTGTTGCCACAGCTGCACCATTTAGCCCATATTTGGGAACAAGAAGAATGTTTAATGCGACACTTGATATAGCAGCAATAACCTGTCCCTTTACTGTATCATTTTGATAACCTGTCATGTTTAAGACGATCCCCACAGAACCAGCTCCTATATTTATTAACTGCCCCAAAGATAATATAACCAATGGTAAATAAGCCGGCAAGTATTCATGACCATAAAATAAGCTTATCAAAAAATTTCCTAAAACCCAATATCCAATACTTATCATTAATCCTATTGTGAAAATAAATCTAACAGTTTTTGTCAGTATCCTTTGCAACTGATCTTTTTTCCCCCCATAATATAATTCACTGATTAAAGGCGCAATAGTCATATTTACAGCCATAAGCAGGAAAGAAATTATTGTTGAAGCTGTGACTGCAATTCTATAGAAACCTACTTCTTCAACAGGTCTAAATACTCCCACAATTACAACACTAAGTTTTGTATTTATTATAGCAATCCCACCCAGCAAAAAAAACGGCATGGATTCTCTAATCCATTTTTTAGAATCATATGCAGAAACTGTTATTTTAGATTTTTCTGGCACTGCCTTCAATAGCCACCATAAGCCAACAATAAAAACTATACTTAATGAAAAAAGATTTACAATGATACCTATTTTTGCTGAAATCGGATATTTCATTCCCCAATATAAAAGGCTAATAACAATGACGGTAAAAGAGGGTCTTATCAGAGTTTCGGGCAGCTGGCTTTGTATTACACGCTTCAAACCTCTTAAAGAACCCATTCTCACTTGATTAATGCTATTAAGAAAAATTATGGGAAGTGCAAGTAAGAATATATTCATTTTTACTGGATCATCTATAAATACAAATATACCTATTGCAGCAATTAAAATTAACAACAATGCTGTAAAAAAAACAAACTTGCCTGACCAGGCAATTATTCCTTTCAGATAAGAAAAGTTATTTTGATAATGATACTTAGCTACCTCTCTTGTTAGTAGATTGGCTAATCCCATTGAAATAGGTATACTTACAAACATCATCGTTTCAAGAGCAAAGGAGTAAAGACCGTAGTTTTCCGGTCCCATTGCTCTGGCAATAACAATACTGCTCAACAACCCTATAAAAATACCAATAATTTTCATAAGAAAAATACCAGAGGCACCACGGATCACGTATTCTTTAACGCTTTGCATTATATACCCTTAAACAGATTTTACCAAACTAAATTACCTGCTCTTAACAATTTAGATTTTGAAAAATCTTTTTCTATCACAATTTTCCATCACTATCTTCAAATATCGATTTTATATCATAAATTACCATATTGTTACGTGAAAATGAGTGTGAATGTGAAAGTGTTGAGTTCAACTGTTTAAATTCATCATGAGCTACGGCGAGAACGACGGAGTCGTAATTGGTTATTGGTGTATTGGTATATTGGTTGGGTGGGGTATTCGTTGAGTCGTTTAGTGGTTGAGCAGTTGAGTGGTCAGTCATCCCGAATTTATTTCGGGATCTATGTGGAACATCGGATTCTGAAACAAGTTCAGAATGACTGACAAGGTTGATGTTGTATTCAGATTTGACTTCATCGGGGTCTGCGTGGGGATCTGTGACATCAACATTACAGCCGAAATCCTCCAGCTCTCTTACCACGTCAATTACTCTTGAATTACGAATATCCGGACAGTTCTCCTTAAATGTAATCCCCAGCACTAATACATTGGCACCTTTAACCTTCATGCCTTTCTGAATCATCAATTTTACCACATTATTGGCAACATACATTCCCATATTATCGTTAATACGCCTGCCTGCCAAAATCATTTCCGGGTGATGGCCTATATGTTGAGCTTTATATGCCAGATAATACGGGTCTACACCTATACAGTGTCCACCGACTAATCCGGGCTTAAAAGGGAGAAAATTCCACTTCGTTCCGGCGGCTTCCAGGACATCCTTCGTATTTATACCAAGCTTATTGAAAATCATCGCAAGTTCATTTACAAAGGCGATGTTTATATCCCGCTGTGTATTCTCAATCACTTTAGCAGCTTCAGCAACTTTTATACTGGCTGCTTTATGTGTGCCTGCAGTTATAATACTTGCATAAAGTTCGTCTATAAAATCTGTAATTTCAGGGGTGCTTCCTGAAACAACTTTTTTAATGTCTTTAACAGTGTGCTTTTTATCTCCGGGGTTGATGCGCTCGGGGGAATAGCCGACAAAGAAACCGTGATGGGTAATGCGTGATGCGTAATTTTTAGTACCGTGACCCGTGATTCGTGGTTCGTGATTGGTGTCTGTGGTGATGTATTTGAGACCGGAGGCTTTTTCGAGTATGGGTACACAGTCTTCTTCGGTACAGCCGGGATAGACTGTAGATTCGTATATTACAATATCATTCGGTTTTAATACCTTGCCGACAGTTTCCGATGCCTTTATTAAAGGAGTTAAATCGGGGATTTTAAATTTATCAATTGGGGTAGGAACGGTTACGATGAAGATATTTGCTGATGCAATATCTTCAGAGTGAGACGTAAGATGTAAGAAGTTAGGCTGTGTGAGTTTTGAGTTTTGAGTTTTGAGTGATGAGTTAAATTTTGGGAGGACGGATTTTAGCTGGTCTGAAGTAAGCTCGTGAGTGGAATCTACAGCGTTATTAAGCTCTTCGATTCTTTTTTGGCTGATGTCAAAACCCACTACTTCATATTTTTCGGCAAAAGCATGAGCTAATGGAAGACCGACGTAGCCGAGACCGATAATTGCTACTTTGTGATTCGTAATTTGTGATTCGTGATTCGTTGTTTGTTTCATTTATTTTTTCCTTTTTTGTGATTTATTAATCCATATATTGCTAAGGTAGAGGTAAAGGTACAGGTATAGCTCATTTTGTATTCCTTATATAATAGTTTACAGGGCCGAGGAGCAAGGGGTAAGTTTTACTCTTGGTTTTAAGTTGTTTTAACAAATTTCATTAGCCCGTAAATCATTTTTGATAATTCCTTTGTTTCCTGTACCCATTTATAACCAACTTCTTTTTCAATATATCCTGCTTCAATGCCTATATAAATATGAGTACGCAGCTCACCACAGGAACCCTTTGCGTAAGTTAAAAATCTCGCTCTATCTTTTGCCGTGTCACGTTCATAGCCCTCAGAGATGTTTGATGGAATAGACAGTCCCGCACGAGTAATTTGATCACGAAAACCATAATCTTTCAATGACCTAAAATATGTGTACAAATCTGCACTAAGTCTTGAAGCTCTTTTCCAGACCTCCAACTCTTCAAAATTTGCCATAATTCAATCCTTGCTCCCCATGTTAAATATCAGCTCCGCAACGTCCGACGCCGGGCGGGCTGATTGCCTACGGCATTTAACGGGGTAAACCTTAGCCCTAAATTTCAAAAGTAAAACCGTAATCTTCCTTTTTTGGCAAATTATCAGTAATATGAAAGATCTTTTCAGCAATATCCATAGCTTCCTGCCAAATCGGCATTTCTTTAAAACTTTTATACATAACTAAACCTAAACCTCTAACTTAACCTTTACCTATAAATCATTCCAAGCGTCTAAATCCATATGATTTTTCAAATCATCTTCTCCAGTCACTAATTACTAATCACTGACTTCGAAAAAGTCAAGGTACCAATCCACGAACTTATTAATTCCTTCCTGCACAGGTGTTGACGGTTTATAGCCAAGATCTTCAACGAGGTCATTTACATCTGCATAAGTAGCCGGGACATCTCCGGGCTGGATGGGCATCATATTTTTTTTTATTTTGAGATCCAGTTTGTTTTCTATTGCCTCTATGAAGTCCATGAGTTGTACAGGATTATTGTTTCCAATATTATAAACTCGATATGGAGCGGTTGAAATTTGAGGGGGCAAGTTTTTAAGTTTTGAGTGTTGAGTGTTAGGTGATGAGTGTTGAGTGTTGGGTGATGAGTTTTGAGTGTCGAGTGTTGAATTTTGAGTGCTAAATTTTAAATTAGAAATTGGTTTAGCGGGATTATCGATCACTCTTACAACACCTTCAACAATATCATCAATATACGTAAAATCCCTCAGCATATCGCCTTTATTAAAAACATCGATCGGTTTATTTTCCAGAGCAGCCTTAGTAAAAAGAAATAATGCCATATCAGGCCTTCCCCATGGTCCGTAAACAGTAAAAAAACGAAGCCCTGTCGTTTGAATACCGTAAAGATGACTGTAGGTATGAGCCATTAACTCATTTGATTTTTTGCTGGCTGCATACAAACTTATTGGATGATCAACATTATGTTTTGTACTAAAAGGTAAATCTTCATTAAGACCATAAACCGAACTACTGCTGGCATAAGACAAATTTTTGACATTATTATGTCTGCATGCTTCAAGGATATTTATAAAACCAACAATATTGCTCTGAATATATGCATCCGGATTCGTCAGCGAATACCTAACTCCTGCCTGAGCTGCAAGGTTGCATACAGCATCAAAGCGTTCAGAAGAAAATAAATTCATCAGTTTTTCTTTGTCTTCAAGATTTAGTTTGATGAAGTTATAATTGGTATATTGGTTACTGGTTATTAGTTGATTGTAAGCAATATCTTTTCCTGCTTCCAGTGTATCGATTATTCCAGCTCTTTGAAGTCTCCCGTATTTTACCCTCTGGTCGTAATAATCATTAATATTATCCAAACCAACGACTTCATCACCTCTTTGAATCAAATAATTGGCAAGATGAGACCCAATAAATCCTGCAGTACCTGTTACAAGAATTTTCATTTATGCTCCTTGCTGTGGGTGTTAGTGTTAGTGCTAGTGTTGGTGTTGGTGTTGGTGATTTTTCGTGATAGAGACTTGATTAACCCTCTAAGCATTTTGCTAATAGTATCGAGAGCAATTATGAATTCATCGTATTTTTCCTCTTCTATATATCCAAGGTCTTTTGCAAGTAAAATATGATATTTTAGCTCTCCAACTGAGCCGTTAGATACTCCTATAAATTGTCTGAATTCTTTTGTGTTAATCCTATAACTGCCTTCTAATAAATTTGCACAAATAGAGCTGCTTGCTCTTCTTATTTGCGATACGAGTCCGAATTTTTCAGAAGAAGGAAAATCTTCTGAAATTTTATATAACTCAAGAGTAAGTTTATGTGATCTCTGAAAAACATCCAAATCTTCAACACTTTTCACTTCAATCATATTTAGCTTTCCTCCAGCACCAGCACATAAATGTCACTCCACCGTCACACTTTTCGCCAGATTCCTCGGTTGATCAATCTTAAAACAGTTGAAGTAGTTGATGGAGTTGAGTAGTGGAGGAGTTGATGAGTGGAGGAGTTGAGGAGTGGAGGAGTCGTGGAGTGGAGTGGTTGTTATTTTTCATTCTTTTTATCCCGCAAATATTTGATATATCCATTGAGTTTTTTTAGAATATTATAAATGCTTATTTCTAAATCAACAAACATTTTATCATCAATATAGCCATTTTCCAAACATACAGTTAAATGATCTAAGCATTCAAATAACGATCCTCGGGCTTGTCTGCAAAACTGGATATTTTCCTGGAAGTGGTACCTGCCATGTCTCTCAGCTAAGTTGGCAGTTATTGAGCGTGATGCTCTGATTAATTGGTCAGCTAATCTATACTTTTCATCTGTTGGTAAATTGTCGCACAATAATTTTATTTCTCGTCGGAAATCTTTTGCTAATTTCCAGACATCCAAATTTCTGAAGTCATGTTTTAAGCATAATTGCATATTTATTTAGCATATAACATTAAGCAAAAGAGATCTCTCCACTCCACTCCGTTTCGGTCGCCCCCGTTAAATATCAGCTTCGCTGATTGCCTGCGGCATTTAACCAGGCAAGAGATGACAGGACTTTATGTCATTCCTCGCCCTGTTAAATGTTGCAACGCAACCCGGCAAGCCGGATTTAACTGGGCGAGTGGAACAAAGTGGAACCGAGGAATCTCTATTCTTATATAACAAATATATCTGCGTTTCTGCTTATACTATCATTACTACTCATCAGTTTTTCCAATATTCCACTTTTCCACAATTCCAATTTTCTATTCTTCCAATATACCAATACACTAATTTTGGACGGGCTACCGCAGTTGCCGTATCATGATTTTTGATCGGGGAAAAATTTAGAAGCTATTTTATTGTACAAAAGGTTATTTATAATAAAATGTTTAAAATGTCAAGGACTTAGTGCTAAAAATCAGGTTGAGGGAGAGGTTAAGGTAGAGGGAGAAACAGTTGAGGAGGTTGATGAAGTTGAGGGGGTTGAACGGTCGAGGTTGAGACAGTTGAAACCGTTGAGATGGTTGATAAAGTTGAGAAGGTTTAGGGAGTTTAGCATGTTTGTTAATCGTTGTTATTAATAGTAATTCTTGGTTATTGATAGATATTCGTTTGTATACTTAATTATCGGAGTAACACCTGTCAGTTAAGCAGTCTCTCATCAAACAATTCAATTTTTTTGATTCTTTCAAAATGATTTTTATTTAATGTTAAAAGTGGAATAGAAAGAAAAATCGAACATGATGCTATGAAAAGATCTCTAAATTCTATAACTTTATTCTCCTTTTTTAACTTTTTATACCAAGTTGCATTTGTTTGAGTAAGGTAAATATGTATTTTATTTTTCAAAGGATTTGAACCACGAATCTCACTAATCTTCACGAATAAACTTAAACGCATAAGTTATTATCATATAAACCAAGGGAGCTTTTTGACAAACATCATTTTTATATACCCCATCCTAACCTCCCCCTAATTTAGGGGGAGATTGAGAGGGGGTATTTTTTAATATATCAAAAATATCTGCGTATCTGCTTAGAGCTTTGAACCATTCAAAAAGCATGGAAATAATAAATTCAACGTTGGATTATCTCTTCACCAATACACAAATCAACCAATATACTTATACACCATTATTTGGACTTATTACTTTCTTGACTGCAGCTTGGTATTAATCACAATAGTGACTAAACCGAACGCAAGTTTCGAGTCTCTTTTTTAAAAGAAAATGCTTGCAATTCCTATACAGTTGTTTATATTTGTGGAGGAATTGTTGATAAGGGTGCAGTCATGAACAAAACAGATCAAATACTGAAACTCACTAAAGAAAAGGGTATTGTTCGGCCTAAAGATGTCGAAGAGCTCGGCATTAACAGGCATATTCTGTATAGTCTTTATAAAAAAGGACTGCTTATCAAAATTGATCGTGGAATGTATATGCTCCCCGATGCGCCAATTACTGAATATCAGAATCTTATTAAAGTTGCAAAAAAGATTCCCGCTGCCGTTGTTTGCCTAATTTCAGCTCTCAGCTTTCATGAGATTACGACACAAATACCTAATGAACTTTGGATCGCGGTACCAAGAGATACATGGCGTCCGAAAATTGATTATCCCCCACTGCATTACACGGTCATGAATAAAAAAGCATATAGTTTCGGTATTCAGGAAGTAAATATTAACGGTGTATTGGTAAAAATTTATACCCCTGCAAAAACAGTTGCAGATTGCTTTAAATTCCGGAACAAGGTTGGGCTTGATGTTGCCATTGAAGCTCTCCGCGAAGTTATGAGAACCCGAAAGGCCACTATGGATGAACTTGTTGGAGCTGCTAAAGTTAACAGAGTACTTAAAATTATGCGTCCGTACATGGAAGCGATTGTATGAAAAAGGCAAATAATAAGAATATAGCTCATTCGATTCTTCAGCGTTTGTTGAATCGGGCAAAAGCCAACGAAGAAGATTTTAATTTTCTCCTTTCTCGTTATGGAATGGAAAGATTCCTTTATAGGCTAAGCATATCATCGTATAATGAACGATTCCTCTTAAAAGGTGCAAGCCTGTTTCTGGTTTGGATGGGGCAAAACCATCGTGTAACTCGGGACGCTGATCTTCTTTGTTTTGGTTCTTCCAACTTACAAAGCCTTGCAGAGATATTTCGCAATATATGCAGTATAGGCTGTGGTGTTGACGGAATGGTTTACGATGCTGATACATTAAAGGTTGAGGAGATTCGTGAAGGTCACGAATATGATGGTGTGCGCATAACTCTCGTAGGGTTTTTGAATAAAGCCAAAATTCCTTTGCAAATTGATATAGGTTTCGGGGATACTATAACACCTGCTCCGGAAAATATTGAATATCCGACTCTACTTGACTCTCCATCACCTAAATTAAGAGCTTATCCACGATATACGTTGGTTGCTGAAAAGTTAGAAGCTATGGTTTACTTTGGTTTGGCAAACAGCAGAATGAAGGATTTCTACGATATCTGGCTACTATCGACACGTTTTCCCTTTAAAGGGGACATCCTTAGCACAGCCATAAAAAATACCTTTAACCGACGCGAAACACCTCTTCCAAGTGACGTCCCCTTTGCTTTTACTTCTGATTTTCATAAAGACCGGCAAAAAAAGATACAATGGAACACCTTTATCAGAAAATCGAATCCGAATGTCTGTATTGATGATTTATCGCTGATTATTGGTGAAATTTCCAGATTCCTGCAGCCAGTAATCGGCAGTATTCAATCAGAATCAAATTTTGAAAAAGAGTGGCAGCCAAAGTATGGATGGATCCAAAAACAATAAAGAGCTGTAATAATACTTGATCGGTTAGTACCGATTTTAGACTTTTGAATAATGTGTTTTTATAAATTTTACCACCCCTTAATCCCCTCCTAAATCTTTGATAGGATGGGAGATAAAGCTCCTCCCTAAATTAGGGGAGGTTGTGGGTAGGGTACCTATTCAAAGCTCTTGATTTTGTTAGAAAATGGCCCTCTTTACCGGAACACTGGTTCTATCTTAATGGACTGGTGGCTCTCAATCACCTGACAGGTGGCTCAATTTGACCCGGAATACTCACTATATTCATTGTTATTCATAGTATATTCCTTGTTGTTTATGGTTATTGATAGTTATTCGTTTGTATACTTAATTATCGGAGTAACACCTGTCAGTTAAGCAGTCTCTCATCAAACATTTCAATTTTTTTAATTCGTTCAAAATGATTTTTATTTAATGTTAAAAGTGGAATAGAAAGAAAAATCGAACATGATGCTATGAAAAGATCTCTAAATTCTATAACTTTATTCTCCTTTTTTAACTCTTTATACAACCTGGAAGCCAACAATCCCTGGCTCTTGTCGAAATCAATAATTTTTATATTATTAAAAAGAAAATCATCGAACTCTTCATCTTTTGAACCCAGCTTATATTCAAAAAAAGTAATAACGGATACTACTAAATCAAAATCTCTTTCAAAAAGCTTATATAAAAAAGTGTTTTCTTTGTCTTTTTCCTAAAATAGTTTATCAGAATAGATGTATCAATTAAGACAGCTCTATTTCCCAATTTTCATAACCTTTTTCAATGCTTTTTTCCCACTCTGTTATTTCCTCTTCTTCGTAAGTAGGTCCGTTTGCAAGTGTTTCAAGAATGCTTTTTTTTGAATTACTTTCAAACAAAGGCAGGACCAATATTTCAACATCTTTGTTAATATACTCTTTCGGTATATATAGCTTATATTCCTCTGAATCAGGTCTTATAATTTTTCTTAACACTATATGCTCCTCTTTAGCAATATATAGTCACTATGTCGCTATAAGACTACTTCTTTTTATATTATAAATACTTGAACAATATTTTGCAACTTTTAAAACCGGGTAAGGCCGTGATGTGTAATGCGTGAGGCGTAAAGCGTGAAACGGGGAAGGTGAGACGGTTGAAACCGTTGATGTGGTTGATGAAGTTGAGAAGGTTGAGAGAGTTTATTCTGGATTCCTTATCCAATAGTTCAAAGGGCCGAGGCCTGAGAAGGCAGAGGCAAAGGTTGAGGTAGAGGGAAAGGCGTGAGGCGTGAGACGGGGAAGGTGAGACGGTTGAAAAAGTTGAGGGGGTTGAGATAGTTGAGACGGTTGAAACCGTTGATGTGGTTGAAGAAGTTGAGGCGGTTGAGGGAGAAACAGTTGAAGAGGTTGAGATAGTTGATAAAATTTAGCATGTTTGTGACCTTCTCAATGAGTTTATCATATAAGCAATTTTACTGGCATCAGATCTTAAATCCTGTAAATCATTTTTAGATATATAACCTATATCTCTCGCTATTTCAAGCTGACAAAGAACTTCCATTAGTGAGCTGTAGGCAATTTGTGAAAAATGTGCCTGATCTTTTTTGGATTTCCTTGATGAACCCTCGGCTAAATTAGATGCAACAGAAACTGCAGCTCTTCTGAGCTGAGAAACCAGACCAAACTTTTCTTCATTTGGAAAATTTTCGGTGTTTTTATAAATTTTTGTTGCAAAAGCTTTGGACAGCTTCCATACCTCTAATTTTTCAAAAGGAAAAACATAATCTGCCACATCAACCCTCTCAACTATTTCAACATTTATCAACCTTTGGCTTTCTTTTCTAATTCTTCAAAGTTTGCCATAACTTAACCCTTGCTCCCCATGTTAAATATCAGCTCCGCTGATTGCCTGCGGCATCTAACAGGGTAAACATTGAATGTTAAACTATTTATTTTAAATTTTGTTTCACTGGTAATCTTTCCATTCTCATCAAATTCAAGCTGGTCGTCAAACGGGCGGTTCAGCAATTGTGTCGTACTGTATTGTTTGTCATCATAAGTATGTGCTAGTGTTGGTGTTGGTGTTTGTGAGCTATATTTTGACATTATTTGTTCTCCAGTGATTTTAAAGTTATTCGTGGTTATTTGTTGCTATTAGTGGTTATTATTATACAATTAACTATCTCTCCTTTCTAAAAAATCAGAAACAAATCCTTCTTTTTCTAAAGATTTTATTACGCCCCTGAGCAAATAGTTATTTGTAAAATTTATTGTGTAAATTCTGCCACCTTCCTTGATTGGTTTTATAAACTTTCTTTCTTTGAGTTTTTCCATAAACCGTGATTTTTTAACACTTCCATCAATCCCAATTTTTGATAAATCCTGAGATTTTATAGACATCTCGGGAGAATCGATCATTAAGTGCAAAACCTTTTTTTCTTCGGAAGTTAACAGTTTTCTTTCCAACGCATATTTAATTGAGGGCAATAATATTTTTCCTACTACAAATTCTCTTTTTAATAAAATATCAATTTTTTCTATTTCATTTTTCAAGCCTTTTAAGAAATATTCACACCATGTCAGCAAATCTTCATCCAATAAACTATCAGCACACGAAAGCATTTCATAATATCTATCTCTATCGCTATAAAATACTGATGAAGGATTAAGTATTCTCTTATCTCTAACCTTAAAACCAAACTTGATTAGCAAGGCATAATTTAATAACCTTCCGACTCTTCCATTTGCATTATCATAAGGATGGATATATGCAAATCTATGGTGTGCTATTGCAATCATTAAAAGTTGATATTGTTCTTTCCTATCCTTATTTATAAACCTTATAAATTCTTCAAAACAATCATTTAATATTGAAACATCAGGTGGTCTGTGCTTTGATTTTTGGATTATCACATTATGTTTTCTAAGTTCTCCGGGATATTTGGAACCTTCCCCCTTGGGCGGTGGAGTTAAATCTTTTGTAATAATTTTATGAATCTGGGATATAAACATCCTGTCAATAGAATAATGCTCAATATGTTGCTCAATAAAATCAATAGCCTCTTCAATATTTAGAATCTCTTTTTCTTCTTCTTCAAATCTATTTTCAATAATTTTTTCAATATACTCTGACAGTGTAGTATTGTTACCTTCTATCCTCGCCGAACCTAAAGTTTCCAATTTATGGAATATTTCCTTTAATTGCAAAAAAATATATTCAGGAATCTCACCTTCGATCCTTTTTATTTTTAGCTTTTCTAAGTCAATAATGAAGTTTGCTAAATCACTTTCCCATTTTGGTTCAGGTATTCTAATTTTAATGCTATTCATTACTTTACACCAACCTCAAATGCTACTTATCATATCGTTTGAATAACCTATTGCTATTATTTGTTAAACTATCATACTATTTGTGACATTACTTCACAACAATGCACTTTATTACTTATCATCAGTTTTTTCAAGAAGTTTTTTAGATGCTTTGTCTTTTAACAACTTCGGTTCACATTTCACGTCTCACTTTTTGGTGTTGGTGTTGGTGTTAGTGTTGGTGTTGGTGTTACTGTTGGTGTTGGTGATTTTTCGTGATAGAGACTTGATTAACCCTCTAAGCATTTTGCTAATAGTATCGAGAGCAATTATGAATTCATCGTATTTTTCCTCCTCTATATATCCAAGGTCTTTTGCAAGTAAAATATGATATTTTAGCTCTCCAACTGAGCCGTTAGATACTCCTATAAATTGTCTGAATTCTTTTGTGTTAATCCTATAACTGCCTTCTAATAAATTTGCACAAATAGAGCTGCTTGCTCTTCTTATTTGCGATACGAGTCCGAATTTTTCAGAAGAAGGAAAATCTTCTGTAATTTTATATAACTCAAGAGTAAGTTTATGTGATCTCTGAAAAACATCCAAATCATCAACACTTTTTATCTCATCCATACTTCTTCCTCTCCTCCAGCATTAGCACTAACACTCACACCAACACTGACACTGCAATTTTCACGTCTCACGTTCCCCGTCTTACGCCTTACGTTTCACGCCTTTCCCCTTGAACCTCGGCCCTGTTAACTGTGAAAACATGCTAAACTTTCTCAACCCCATCAACCTGCTTTCGCTCTCACTTTCACATCCACTTAGTTTTCTCATATTTTTTATAAATCACGGAAAATATTTATAAACTTCTTTTCTGTGAAGGCATCTTATAAATTCAAAGATAGAATTATTATAGTAAATCCCTATTCTATACTCGTTCAATCTTATCCTATAGTAATGATTAGATCCGGATAATTTCTTTACATTTTTAAGATCTGAGAAATTTTCAGCGTTTTCAATATCATCAATTAAGTCTTTAATTTGATTTCGTATATTTTTATTTTTAATCTTTTTCAAATCTCTCAAGAAACTGGAGCGAAATTCTATTTTCACTTCTCATGCTCCAAAACCTTTAGCACTTCGCTTCTATCTACTTTTTTACTATTTGCACCTTCTTTAATTGCTTCAGATAATGCAATATCTTCAATTGCTTCAGAAAATATATCCTGAAAAAGGTCTTTATTTTCCGAAATAACTTCTAATAAAGATTCCTTGAATAACTTTTTCATTTTTTCATTTTCAATTTCTGTAATATTCATAAAAGCACCTGCATTAGTAATATATTTCATTCTTATAACTTAAAATACTAAAATATCATGATAAAACAATCCCAAATTACTTAAATACCTCCTCAACATCAACCATCTCAACCCCGGTGAAATGGATTTCATATTTCACTGGGCAAGCTATTTCAACATTTATCAACCTTTGGCTTTCTTTTCTAATTCTTCAAAGTTTGCCATAACTTAACCCTTGCTCCCCATGTTAAATATCAGCTCCGCCACGTCCGAAGCCGGGCGGGCTGATTGCCTGCGGCATTTAACGGGGTAAATCTAACGTTTTACGCTCAACCCGGCTTTTACATGTAAACAAGATTTATGTCTTTTAAGCTCAGCAGCTTGTACTCAACTTTATAGTCACCATATTTTTTCAACAGGGTTCGGGATTTATCCTCAAGTTTCTTCTTATCCAATTTATTTTCAGATAGTTTAACTTCGCAAAATATAATTTTCTTTTCCTCATCATTTAAGGCTACAATATCAATTTCATTTTCATTATTCCGCTCCCAATAAGAACCGATTTTGGAATATTTTTGCTGCTTTCTGAAATATTCAATAAAAATCTTTTCCAGGAATTTTCCGCTGAAAGTATCGAAATCCCTGAGCACTATTTTTCTCAGTCTCTCAAAATTATCAGCTTCGACAACAGACTGATATTTGTAGATAAACCTGAACCAGAAAAACAAAAAGTTATCCACAATTTCGTATTTCTGTCTTTTTGAACCCTCTTTTGCATTAATAGGCTTAATGCTTCTTATAATATCATAATCATTCTCAAGCCGGTAAAGATAGCCTGAAATATTTTTTTCCAAAATCCCTTCTATCTCATTTTTAGAGGTTTTAGAATTTGCTATAAGACTAAGGATTGAAAAGTAAACCTTGTATTCCCTGCCGAATTCTTCAATGAGTCTGTTTTTACCTTCATCCAGAAAAAGTGAATTTTCCTTTATTATTTCCGAAACCATGGAATCTCTGTCAAAAGCATTATATAAGACAAAAAGCTCTATGTATTTTGCAACTCCTCCGGTCAATATATAAAAATCAAGAAGATTTTTATTGTTCAACATACTTTTATCATCCAATATTTCCGCAAGTACGCTTACTTCCAAAGGTTCTACATTAAGCCGAAAATCAGCTCTCCCAAATAAAGGCTCTTTGTAATCTTCAAAAATTTTCTTCATAAGAGAAAACTTTGAGCCGCAAAGTATTAGATGTAATTTTGATGTATCTTTATTTAAATCCCATAATTTTTGCATAGATGAATAAATTGAAGGGTTTACTACAAAAAATTCCTGAAACTCATCTATTATTAAAGTAATTGGATGCTTTTTCGAAAAATCCAGAAGCATTTTAAATATATCTTCAAACTGAGAAATCTTACCATAAACAGGAACATCCAGACGTTCTTTTATTTCGTCTACAAATTCATCACAAAGCAGTGACTCTTCTTTTTTGGAAACAAAAAAGTAAAGTTTTGAATCATTTGTAAAATTTTGCAGGGTCAAAGTAGTTTTCCCTACACGCCTTCTGCCCGTGATTATAGTCATAACTGAACGGCTGCTTTTTAGATTATCAGCTTTTTTGAGGGTATCAAATTCCTGGATACGGTCATAAAATTTCACATAACAACTCCAGTTGTAATAACTCCCGTTATTATAATACAATTTGCCGGCTGGTCAATAAAAAAACTTTACTGAGCATTTAAATTTAAAGATGAATGTGCTGAGTGAGACGCAAGATTTGAAAGGTGAGGGAGTTGAATAAAACTAAGTTTACAGGGCCGAGGCCTGAGAAGGCAGAGGCAAAGGTTGAGGTAGAGGGAGAAACAGTTGAAGAGGTTGAAAAAGTTGAGGGGGTTGATGAAGGTGAGACGGTTGAAACCGTTGATGTGGTTGATAAAGTTGAGATGGTTGAGACGGTTGAAGTAGTTTAGCATGTTTGTGATTTACTTAACCTCATAGTTATTTTTGGTTATTGATCGATATTCGTAGTATATTTGTTGTTATTTATGGTGTATTCATTGTTATTTTTGGTTACTCATAGTGTATTTAAAGTTTTCTTTTTATTCCGTATTCAATTTTTTACTTAGTTTCTGAAGCTTTTCATACAATTCCGGCAAATCTTCACAGACAACAGCCCAAATTATAGATTCGTCAACACCGAAATATTCGTGTATTACCTTGTTTCTCAATCCTACAGTCTGTTTCCATGGGATATGCTCAGAATTATTTTTTATATCTGCAGAGATTTTATTAGAAGCTTCTCCGATAATTTCCAAATTGCGGATAACCGCGTCCACTGTTTTCCTGTTATTTTTGAAAGCCAGAAAATCGTAGTTTTTAGTATAGGAAAAAATATTTCTATTGAAAATATAATATCATTTAATAAAACCTTAGTATTTCTCTTAGACATTAACTATATCCTCTTGGACATCTTCCCATAACTCAGGATTATGCTGAAGCATTGGTGGAGTCAAAACATCCACATTATGATTAAGGATTCGTTCCAAATACTCACACAAATCGACGAAAGCAAATCCTAATGGCTTTTCCAGCTCTAACAACAAATCTATATCACTATTTTCTGATTTATTTCCTCTTGCATAGCTGCCGAAAAGTCCGATTTTCCGGACACCATATTTCTCATATAATTCTTTTTTATGTTCACGTAAGTATTGAAGAATCTGCTCTTTTGTCAGCTCATTTTTTGCAGCGGGCATGTCTGAGCTCCTTTGTTGTGGAGGTTAATAATAATTATAGTAATACCGGCAGGGGGTTGCAAGGGGAAAGGCGGGGAAAGGCCTGAGGTTGAGGTAGAGGGAAAGGCGTGAGGCGTGAGACGTAAGACGTGAAAGTTGAGATGGTTGAGAGAGTTGAGGGGGTTGAGACGGTTGAAACCGTTGATGTGGTTGATAAAGTTGAGATGGTTGAGATTAAACTAAGTTCAAAGGGCCGTGATGCGTAATGCGTGAAAGAGATTTACTTATAGATGTCTTTTCTTTTTCCCGCTCTGAGCACCAACAGAACTAAATCATCATTTTCGATTCTGAAGATAACTCTGATTTTTCTTGCAACAACAAAACGAAATTGACCTTTATATTTTGTGCCTTTGAGTTCTGTAATTTTCTTTGTTTTTTTTAGTTCATCAAGGTTTTCAGCCAGATAGCGTATTTTTTTAACAATAAGCTGCCTTTCAGCCGGATTGAAGTTTTTTAGATCTTTTACAGCAAATTCCGAATATTTAATCTTCTGGACTTTCAATGTCTATACCCAGATTCTCATAAATTTCACTTTCGTCATAAATTTTCATTTTTCCGGCTTTAATATCATCTGTAATTTTGTCAGCAATAATACCATCGGTATAGTCGAAGTAAAAATCCAGAGCGGATTCAACAATATCCTTCTGGCTTTTACCCAAAGCCTTGGATACTATCTCCAATTCGTTTGCTATAGATTCTTCAAATGAGATAAGTTTTTTTACAGTTGGCATAGCAACCTCCTGATTAATATATCTAATTATATATCTAACAAGCTATATGTCAAGAACTTAGTGCTAAGGGAGTGAAACGTAAGACGTAAGACGTTAAACGTGAGATGTGAGGCGTGAGACGTGGACGTGGTTGTGAGAGTGGGCATAAGTTGAGTCGGTTGAGCCGCCTGGCTTGGTCAAAGGACTTGTAATTTTTCAATAACAAAGTCCAGATATTTATTATGCTCACAATAAGCTTCTATTAACTCTTTTTTTAAGAGTTCTTCAATTTTATTTATTTGATCCAATATATCATTAGTAAAATACGGTAAATCATTTATAACGACATCCCAGACTTCTTCCGGATCGATACCGAAATAATTATGTATAAGCAAATTTCTAAAATCAACCACTACGCGGGCGTTTTCATCCAATATGTTTGAGCCAATAAGATGCCTGGCTGCTTCTCCAATTATTTCAAATTCCCTGATAACGCTGTCCCAAGCATTAAAATCATGAAGTAATTCTTCAGAATTTTCAAATTTTTCAACAGTCTTTTGAATTTTTAATATTGCAACATAGATATCAAAAAGAAAAAGCTCCTCTATTCTTTTAGACATGTATAATATCTTCCTGAATATTTTTTTTTATATACGGATTCATAACACTATAAAACCCAATATCTACATTCTTATTAAGTTTTTCCGTCAGATATCTTTTAGCTTTTGCAATTAAAAAGCCATTTTTTCTGTCCATGTCAATAATTATTATATCTATATCATTGTATTCAGGCTCGTTATCTCTGGCGAAGGAACCAAAAACAGCTATCTCATTTATACCATAGAGTCTTTTCAGCTCAGGTTTCAGTTCCCGCAGATATTCAAGCGTTTGTTTTTTTGTGCGTTCGTTTTTTGCAGCGGGCATATCTGAGCTCCTTTTTTGTGGAGATTATAAGTAATTATAGTAATACCGGCAGGGGATTGCAAGGGGAAAGGCGGGAAAAGGCAGAGGTTGAGGTTGAGGCAAAGGTACAGGTATAGGTATAGGTATAGGTTGAAGAGGTTGAAAAAGTTGAGAGAGTTGAGGGGGTTGAGATTGAAACTAAGTTTAAAGGGCCGAGGCCTGAGAAGGCAGAGGCAAAGGTTGAGGTAGAGGGAAAGGCGTGAGGCGTGAGACGTAAGACGTGAAAGTTGAGATGGTTGAGAGAGTTGAGGGGGTTGAGACGGTTGAAACCGTTGATATGGTTGATAAAGTTGAGACGGTTGAGAGAGTTGAGACGGTTGAAGGAGGTTGAAAAGGCCCGACCTGTAAAATTTAGAATCTATACCAACAAGTAAGGCAACTGGAGCTGGCTCTAACACCAGCGCCAGCTATCCACCTTAAAGATTTATTATTCCGGCGTTTTTGAGGTGTTCGATAACTTTTTCCACGGCTTTATCAACGCTGAGATCTTTTGTTTCCAGATGAATTTCCGGAGCATGCGGCTCTTCATACGGGGAGTCAACACCTGTAAATTCCTTTATTTCACCTGCTCTGGCTCTTTTGTAAAGCCCTTTGGGATCCCTTTTCTCACAAATGTCCAGCGGCGTATCCACAAAAACTTCCACAAATTCATCATCATTCACAATATTCCGCACATTATCCCTGTCTCTTCTGAAAGGGGAAATAAATGACGTGAGTACAATGACGCCCGCATCCAAAAACAGTTTCGCAACTTCGCCTATTCTTCTGATATTTTCCTCACGGTCGGCTTCTGAAAATCCCAGATCCTTGTTTAATCCGTGCCTGACATTATCACCATCCAGAAGATAGGTATGCACGCCGTTTTGGTTTAGGTAAGATTCCACCGCTCCTGCAATTGTAGACTTGCCTGCACCGCTTAAGCCGGTAAACCACAATACGCAGGGACTGTGCCCCTTTATAGCAATGCGCTCCTCTTTGCTCACATTGGTTTCATGCCATACGACATTCCTGCTTTCCGCTTTATCTTTAATAAGACCTGCGCCGGAGGTTACATTGGTAAGTCTGTCTATGAAGATAAAACTGCCCGTCTGCTTATGGTCCACATATTTGTCATAAGCAATCTGGGAAGTGAGGTTGATTTTACAGTATCCGATTTCATTAAGCTTTAGTGAGTCTGCATCCTTTTTTTGCAGTGTATTAACATCGACCTTGTACAATATTTCCTCAACATAACCGCTTGTATAAGTGGAAGCCCTTTTAATGTCGTACTGCCTGTTTTTCACCAAAGGATTTTCATTCATCCATATGACCATTGCATAGAAGGAATCACTGACATCGGGGATATTTTCAGACTTGACAATCATATCACCCCTGCTGATATCCAGCTCGTCTTCCAAAGTAAGCGTAATAGACATCGGCGGCCAGGCTATTTCCATAGTCTGCAGTGAATCATTTTTTTCGCTTTCCGAGTGATAGGCAGGAACCACTTCTTTAACAACAGATTCTTTCCTTGAAGGCAGAACTGTAATCCTTTCGCCTGCCTTTATTGTTCCTGATGCCACCATACCAGAATAACCACGGAAAGAAGAATGCGGTCTGTTAACATACTGAACGGGAAATCTGAAATCCTTCAAATTTATATTAGCGTCAACTTTTATATTCTCAAGATTGTGCAATAGACTTACACCCTCATACCACGGTGTCCTATCGCTGAGATTAACGACATTGTCACCTTTAAGGGCAGAAATGGGGACAAAAACAACTTCCGGCTTTTCCTGGCCGCTTTCAATCTGTGAAAGTAAATCCATATAATCTTTCTGAATTTGCTTAAAAACATCTTCGCTGTAATCCACAAGATCCATTTTGTTCACAGCTACAAGAAGGTATTTTATCCCGAGAAGTCTGGTTATGAAAGTGTGTCTTTTCGTCTGGGGCAAAACCCCTTTGGATGCATCCATAAGGATAACGGCAAGCTCGGCATTTGAGGCACCGGTCGCCATATTCCTCGTATATTGTTCGTGTCCCGGCGTGTCGGCTATGATAAATTTCCTTTTTTTTGTGGAAAAGTACCTGTAGGCAACATCTATTGTAATGCCCTGTTCTCTTTCAGCCTGCAAGCCGTCCACAATTAATGCCAGATCCAGATTGTCATCCGAAGAGCCTTTATATTTGCTGTCCTTTTTTATGGACTCCAGCTGATCCTCAAAAATAAGTTTGGAATCGTGCAGCAGCCTTCCAATCAGCGTACTTTTTCCGTCATCCACACTGCCGCATGTGATAAATCTTAACAGCTCTTTCTCTTCATGCTCTTTCAAGTAAGCCATGATATCTTTTTCTATCAAATCCGATTGGTGACTCATTAAAAAACCTCCGGTGTTAGTGTTAAGCGTTAAGTGCTAAGTGTTAAGTTGTTAACTAATCCGCTTAGCATTTTTAAAATTTCATTTGATTCATTAACCCAATTATTTCCTGTTTCTTTTGCAATATATCCTATTTCAATACCTATATAAGTCTATGTAAGCATATTCGCAGAAATTATTGGTACATAGAGAGAGATCCCTCGGCTTCGCTCGGGATGACAGAAAAGAAATCTAACACCCGCCCAAATCTCTACCTATACCTATACCTATACCTATACCTATGCCTATGCCTATGCCTCTACCTCTGTCTTCTCTGGCCTTGACCCGCGGCCCTCTGAACTTAGCGCTTAATACTTAGCACTTAGTGCTTAACACTAAAAGTATCCTTCAATCTTCTTTTTTTCCATAGAGCCTGCCTGATCAAAGTCGATCACTCTGCCCTGGCGTTCGGAAACTTTTGTCAAAAGCATCTCCTGAATAACTTCGGGAAGCGTTGCAGCTTCAGATTTAACCGCACCGGTTAATGGATAGCAGCCGAGTGTCCTGAATCTTACCATTTCGTACTGTGGCTTTTCATTCTTCCCAAGGGGGATTCTGTCATCATCCACGAGAATCCAGACTCCGTCTCTTTCCACCACGGGACGTTTTTTGGCAAGATACAGGGGCACAACCGGTATATTTTCCAGATAAACGTAAAGCCATACATCCAGCTCCGTCCAGTTGGATAGGGGAAATACCCTTATACTTTCACCTTTTTTGATTTTACAATTGTAAATATTCCAGAGTTCGGGGCGCTGATTTTTGGGATCCCACCTGTGCTTCTCATCTCTGAATGAGAAAACACGCTCTTTTGCCCTGGATTTTTCCTCATCCCTCCTGGCGCCGCCGAAAACGGCATCAAATTTGTACTTATCCAGAGCTTGTTTCAAAGCCTCCGTTTTCATGATATCCGTGTGAACTTTACTGCCATGTATGAAAGGGTTGATATTCTGTTTAACACCTTCCTCATTAATATGGACTATCAAATCCAGCCCAAGCTCTTCAGCCCTTCGGTCTCGAAACGTTATCATATCCTTAAATTTCCATGTGGTATCGACATGCATAAGGGGAAAAGGCGGCTTGCCCGGATAAAAAGCTTTTAAGGCAAGATGCAGCATGACGGATGAATCCTTTCCTATTGAATACAGCATTACGGGATTTTCGGACTCAGCCACCGCTTCCCGTATGATGTGGATACTTTCGGCTTCAAGCTCTTTTAAATGTGTAAGTTTGTAATCTGAAATCATAAAATTTTACTCCTCTTTTCGTTCTCCGTTCAAAGTTCAAGGTTGATATAGTGTTATTTAAATCTTAACACTTAGTATTTAGTACTCTTATCTTAACTTCCTCAACCCTCTCAACTTTTTCAACCTGTACCTTAACCTTAACCTTTACCTCTACCTTCTCCCGCCTTGCCCCTAGGCCCTTGCTCCTTAGCCCTTCAATTACATCAAATACATCAAATACCTCAAAGACTAAGCATTAAGTACCTTATTTAACGCCTTAAACCAACTTAAAACAGTTTCATTGTATTCTCTCATTCCGATAAAATAAGGATTCAGCACGGAATCTTTTGTATTGTATTTCAGTTTGTTGCCAGCATTATCGAGTACAACTCCGCCGGCACATTCCAAGACGCATTGACCGGCTGCTGTATCCCATTCAGATGTGGGACCGAATCTCGGATAAACATCGGCTTTGCCTTCGGCTAAGAGACAGAATTTCAGAGAGCTCCCTGCAGCTACAATCTCATAATTTTCAAAATTTGAAACAAATGTCTGCATAAGCTCACTCTGATGTGACCTGCTGCCAACGATTTTCAGATTATCTGTATTTAGATTATTATCAGCCGTCAGCTTTGTTTCAGCCCCGTCATAATTTCTTCTAAAAGCTCCGTTCTTTATATCAGCCCGGTAGATTAGTTTTTGAGCAGGGATGACCACAACACCTGCAGCGGGGGCGTTTTCTTTTATCAAAGCAATATTTACGGTAAATTCACCGTTCTTTTTTATAAATTCTTTTGTGCCGTCCAAAGGATCCACAAGCCAGTATTCACCCCAGCTTTTTCTCTTTTGCCAGCTGATATCCGCAGATTCCTCAGATAAAACCGGAATTTCAGGTGTTATCTTTTTAAGCTCTGAAACAATATGTTCGTGAGAGCGCCTGTCAGCCTCAGTAAGAGGGCTGGAATCCTCCTTGTGCTCAATCCGGATATCACCTTCATAAATTTTCATAATTCTCTCGCCGGCTTCAACTGCAACCCGGATAATTTCTTCCATCAATTCATTTGTCATATAGCACCAGCCGGAGACTGGTAAATATGTGGACACATTAAAAGCTCCATATAAACGGTATTAGTATTACTGAAATAATCATGTATGTTAAATTCAGAGGAATGCCAATTTTTAAAAAGTCACTGAACTTGTATCCCCCCGGGCCGTAAACCATAAGATTTGTCTGATAACCTAAAGGTGTGGAAAAGCTGGCCGAGGCTGCAACAGCAATAGCCATGGCAAAGGGCATAGGGCTGAGTCCTAACTGTGCAGAAAGGGACATGGCGATGGGAAACACCAGGGCTGCTGCGGCATTATTGGTAATAATTTCAGTCAAAAGAGTCGTTGAAAAATATATAGCAGCCAGATAGCCGATATTTCCGAAACTTCCCACAGAATTAACAATAAAAGAAGCCAGATAACCTGCAGTTCCTGTCTGCTCCAGTGCTTTGCTTACTCCGAGGGCTGCTGCAATAACTATTATAACGTTCAATTCCAGTGATCTTCTCGCCTCAAATACGGAAAGTGTTTTGGTGAGCAAAAGCACTACCAAAACCACAAATGCAGCAGTAAAAATACTTGTGATACCAAAAGTAGCAGACAATATCATTGCAAGTACCGAAATAAGTGATATCCACGATTTGCGCTTATCAACAATCGGTATCTTATCACCTTTGCTTATAAGATAAAAATCTCTGGAACCACTCCAGATATTTATAAAATCATCACCCGTTATCAATAACAGTGTATCACCTGCTTTAAGCTTCAGATTACCTATGCCTTCGTTCAGTTTTTCCCCGTGTCTGTGAACAGCAACCACTGCAGCATCGTAACGGCTTCTGAAGTTGCCCTCTTTAATTGTCTTATCCAGCATTGGGGATGAATTTGAAACAACGACTTCCGTAAATCTTGCCTTGCCTTTCTCCAGCAACTCTCTGCAAAAGTCGTCATCATGTATGGGCTCAAGACCTTCTATAGCCTGTAATTTCTTAATACCGTCGGCTTTGCCCGAGAAAAGAAGTATGTCATCTTTATATAATTTTTCCGATGGTTTTACCGGTGAAATCTGACTTCCATTTCTTACAAGTGTTACAAGGTATATGTCCTCCAAATTCCTCAAACCTGCAGTTTCAACCGTTTTTCCTGTAAGATTTTCTCCTTTTACTTTCATTTCATAAAGGTATTCAATACCTGCTTTGGCAAACGAATTAAGAAGATCGGGTTTGTTAGGCAGCAGTTTGTGACCGATAAACATCATAAATGCAAACCCGCCTATGGCGCATGGAACACCTATCAGTGTAATATCAAAGATATTCAGTGAAATATTTCTGTAATCATACAGCATCCCGCTTACAACAAGATTGGTTGAAGTGCCTATCAGAGTGCAGATACCGCCGAAAATAGAAGCATATGAAAGAGGAATCAGGAACTTGGAAGGTGAGATTTTACTTTTAAGCGCCCAGTCCCTTACAGTAGGGATAAACATTGCCACCACCGGTGTATTATTTAAAAAGGAAGAAAGACCGAATACAGGGAGCATAATCTTAAGAAGGGATTTTCGACCGTCTTTGGCTTTACCTATAAAACGATCCGCCATTGCAGATAAGAATCCGGATTTTTGTACGGCAAAGGCTATGGGAAACAAAACAGCTACAGTCATCATACCTTTATTTGAAAAACCGCTGAGAGCGTCAACAGGATCCAGTATACCCGTTAAAAGAAAAATACCCAGTGCGCTGAACATTATCACATCAGGAGCAAACCACTCAAAAACCATTCCCAGAATCATCAAGACTAAAATTATCAGCGTAAAGGCAATTTCAGGAGTCATTTATGTTCCTCCCTGAATTCATTGGGATCGATATTCAACTTTTTCATCTTTCCACGCAGCGTATTGGGATTAATCTGTAAAAGATGAGCGGCTCCGTTTCTACCCTCCACCTGTCCTTTACAGTGCCGCAGAACTTTCTCTATATGATTTTTAATAACTGTATCCAAAGGCTTAATCTCAGAAATATCTTCAAAGCCGCCGCCTAAAGCCTCTTTTATTTTAAGGGTTTTTCCTTCGCCAAGTATAACCGCCCTCTCCATCACCGAAGCAAGCTCTCTCACATTACCCGGCCACCCGTAGGATTTTAAAACTTTAACATCATATTCCGAAAGAGAGCGTGGATAAAATCCCAGTCTCTCTGCTGCCCTTTTTGCAAAATAATCGGCCAGATCGGCTATATCGTCCAGACGTTTTCTCAAAGGCGGGATTTCAATGGTAAAAACGGATAAACGCTCCCATAATTCTGATAGAAAGAGACCTTTCTTAATCATTTCCTGAATATTATCGCTGACTGAAACCACAAGCCTCACGTCAATGCTTACAGGCTTATCTGATTTATTTGTAAGAGTGCCGTTTGATATGACTTCAAGCAGACTGGACTGGGAATCGTTTGAAAGGGAGCCTACTTCATCAAGGAGAAGGGTGCCTCTGTGTGCTTTACCAAACCAGCCCATGTTTTCTCTGCTTTGAGCATTGTTATCACCGAACAGATATTCCCACTGCAGGCTTTTTGGTACGGAAGCACTGTTTACCCTGATAAATGTTGCTGAGGATCTCTTGGAAGCTTTATGTATAGCCCTTGCTATAGCTTCCTTGCCGGCTCCGTTCTCTGCCAGAAGCGTAATAGGCTGATCAAGATGTGCATATTCATGGATTTTATCCAAAACACTCTTCAAGCCTGAATTGGCACCAATAATGTTGCTTACAGTATTAACATTAGCGCTCAAATGAACCACCAAATATGACGGAATTTGTCAAAAACATAACTGATTCTACCAAAAAAGAAGGGAGTGTCAAGGAGAAAAAGTGCTAAGTGCTAAGTGGAGAAGGCCGTGATGAGTAATGCGTGATGCGTAAAGCGTAAAACGTTAGACGTGAGATGTGAGACAGGCAAAGGCTGAGGTAAAGGTATAGGTATAGGTTGAAGAGGTTGAAAGAGTTGATAAGGTTGAGATTGAACTAAGTTTAAAGGGCCGAGGAGCAAGGTTCAAGGGACAAGGACGAAACATGTTGATAAAGTTGAGGAGGTTGAGGAAGTTGATATGGTTGAGACGGGGCTGTTATTTATTACTCGTTGTTTTTTTAAATGTCGTAATCTTTTTTCAGAATTTGAATGTTTTTTATCAGTTCATCAAGTTCTTTTGAAGTTAAATCCCAGACAATTTTTTTATCAATGCCAAAATACTCATGTACAATAAAGTTTCTAAAATCTTTAATCATCCGCCAAGGATACTTAGGGAACTTTTTCTCCAATATCTCCATAATTGACGATATAGCCTCTCCAATTACAATATACTCCCTTATTGTAGCACTGAAAGTTTTTCTGTCATTGCAAAAATCTTCATAGTCCATATTATCGACAAAATCTTTAATAGCTTCTGCTGAATCGAGGATATCATTTATATAAAGATTTATATCACGATTATACATAGATTATATCCCGGTTTATCTGGTTTCTCACTTCCTTTTTTACAGCACTTTCTATACCTAAATCTACTTCCATATCTAAAGATTCTTCCAGATAATATTTTAGCTCAAAAAAACTTCTGAATTTATTGTCACTTTCTAACTCTACGACTATGTCTATATCACTGCTTTTTTTGTTTTCATTCCTTGCATAGCTGCCGAAAAGTCCGATTTTCCGGACACCATATTTCTCATATAATTCTTTTTTATGTTCACGTAAGTATTGAAGAATCTGCTCTTTTGTCAGCTCATTTTTTGCAGCGGGCATGTCTGAGCTCCTTTGTTGTGGAGGTTAATAATAATTATAGTAATACCGGCAGGGGATTGCAAGGGGAAAGGCGGGGAAAGGCAGAGGCAAAGGTTGAGGTAGAGGGAAAGGCACAGGTACAGGTACAGGTATAGGTATAGGTATAGGTTGAAGAGGTTGAAAAAGTTGAGGTGGTTGAGACGGTTGAAACCGTTGATGTGGTTGATAAAGTTGAGATGGTTGAGAGAGTGCGGTTTGGGGAAGTATAGAATGTTTATGATTTAAGTAATCTCATAGTTATTCGTAGTTAATTCTTAGTTATTGCTGGTTATTCATTGTGTATTAATAGTTATTTGTTGTTATTCTTGGTTATTGGGTTATTATGTTTTAGGTATTTTCTGTAATAATCGTCTCTATAGCCTGTTTTAGCATAGGTACATCGGAGCATACAGTATTCCAGACGATTTCCAGATCAACTCCAAAATATTCGTGAATAAGCAGGTTTCTAAAATCTTTTATATCACTCCATTCCACTTCATTGTATTTTGAAAGCAGATCAGAAGGCAGGTGTTTTACTGCTTCACCAATAATTTCAAATTCTCTGATTACGGCATTGTAAGTTTTCCTGTCATTAATAAAGTCATCGTAGCTCATGCCTTCAACATAACTTTGGACAGCATCCACAGAGGTTTTAATATCAAAGAGAAAAAGCCTTATATCCCTTTTAGACATATATAATTTCCCGCTCAACTTTTTCCTTAATAAATGGCTTTAAATTATTTTCAATGCCCAGATCAACCTGTCTGCCAAAAGTTTCTTCCAGGTCCCTTTTTAAGCTCAGAAAATTATGAAGCGTTTTGTTATTTCTGGTTATTTCCACTGCTATATCAATATCGCTGTCACTATTTGCTGCTCCATATGCATAGCTGCCGAAAAGTCCGATTTTCCGGACACCATATTTCTCATATAATTCTTTTTTATGTTCACGTAAGTATTGAAGAATCTGCTCTTTTGTCAGCTCATTTTTTGCAGAAACCATATAAGAGCTCCTTTGTTGTGGAGGTTAATAATAATTATAGTAATACCGGCAGGGGATTGCAAGGGGAAAGGCGGGGAAAGGCAGAGGTTGAGGTTGAGGTAGAGGCAAAGGTATAGGTATAGGTTGAAGAGGTTGAAAAAGTTGAGGGGGTTGAGACGGTTGAAACCGTTGATGTGGTTGATAAAGTTGAGACGGTTGAGGAAGTCTGTGGGTTCCTTAACTTCATAGTTAATCGTGGTTATTGATTTTTATTGGTCGTAATTTATAGTGTATTTGTTGTAATTCCTTGTTATTAATTGTTATATTTGACATCTTCTTTTTATAGCGTCTGTTGACGAAACCAAAACTGCAATTTTCGTTTTTCACCATTGGAAATAACATTATTAATGAAACATAATTCAATAATATTTTTTATTAATTTATATTAAGGAGTATCCAGAATAATGGTGCCGAGGGGGGGACTCGAACCCCCACAGGCGTTAAGCCCACATGAACCTGAATCATGCGCGTCTACCAATTCCGCCACCTCGGCAGGAAAGAAATTTACAGGAAGTTTATACTAATAAATAATAATGAAGTCAATAAATAAAAGAGTTTTTCAGCCGGAATTTTCAATCTAAATGTTGGCAACAGGGCGCAATCCGGCTGATAACGATATTTTGTTGACAAAAAACACAAAAGTCTATAGTATAGAGATATTTAATAGGTGGGGAAATGTCTTTATACGCTCAGGTTGAGTTTGTTTATTTGCAAAATGCGCGCACCCGTGATGTGCCTTTACTCTTTATTTTATCTAACAAAGAGAGATTCAGAGGCAAAATCGTCGGTTTTGATCAGTACAATATAATTATAGATGACTGCGATATCAAAACAAATATTTACAAACAGGATTTGGCTACAATAGCCGCTGCAAGAAATGTTATAGATATAGAATATATCAGCAAAATATACTATCAGATGCACCAGGGAAAGCATCCCAAGCACATGCGCCCGCCTATGCAGGATATATTTCTCAATGAGGTAAGGAAATCCAAGTCTCCGATAACGGCTTTCCTGAGAAACGGTGTAAAGGTTAAAGGTCTGCTTGTGGGCTTTGATGATTATACACTTCTTACGACATATGAGGACAGGCAGCAACTGATTTACAAGACCGCTATCTCAACGATATACCCTCTCTATCAAAGCGGTGAAATAATAAAATATGACGGTGAGAGGTAACCCGGATGAGTGATATGAACGATTACAGCGTTTTGGTAGTAGATGATGAGGAGCACACCAGACTCGGCTATGCGGAAGTTCTGAGAATTGACGGCTATGATGTGGACGTTGCCCAAAACGGCGCTGAAGGTCTCAAAAAGGCTGAAAGAAAAGAATACCAGGTAATTGTCACGGATCTGCGTATGCCTGAAATGGACGGCATGACTTTTATAGAAAAACTCAGAAATTTCGACCCGGAAGCAAGGGTTATTGTTATCACGGCATTCGGAACATTCAAAACATACAAAAAGACCAAAGAGATGGGCGTGGTTTCATTTCTGAACAAACCAGTAAGAGCCAGGGATTTGAAGGAAGCAGTGGCAGATATACTTAAGAAGTAAGTTTGCGCTCTATTTTATCATACCTTTTGTTAAACTCTTCATTTTTATAAAGCTCAATTTCTCTCATATCGCTTATTCTTGATTCAATGAACGTTTTAACATCCTGCTCTGTAAAAAACTTGGAAGCCAGAATAGTGGGATCCCCTGAATAAAATTTTGTCTTTTTGGAATAATATTTGGGCAGTATTGATAAATCGAAGAGATTGTTCACCAGATAATCATAGTGGGTAAGATTCTGTATTATTATGTTTTCGATATTGCCCAGTTCTTTTTGAACAAAATCAGTCAGTGTCATCAGATATATTTTCAGCTCCCTCAGCTGGTCAAGCATCTGCTGACTCAGAAATATTTCAACATCCTTCTTCCTGTAGATATAAAACATATTACCTTCATTTCTCTTTGAAAACTTGACCAGATGCTCCAGTTTTAGCTCATCCACCAATTCATTTCTGTCTTTTAGAACAAAATTGTTATTGACTGCTCCTATTCTCATGAGAATTTTGATTGTTTTCAGCAATGCGGGCAGAGCGATGGAATCCGGTTCCTTTAAATCGTCCTTCATTGTTACATGAGTCAAATCGTCTGCAATATCAATAATGGGATTTTTGCCTGTGGTGAGCAGTCTGTCTATATCTATAGTATCGGAAACGTACTCAGAATTTAAAAAGTAAAAAATGCCGTCTTTCAAAAAATAAGAAAACCTCAGATTATCCAGCGCAACCTGAAGATTCTGCCCATTAACAGAATTAAGAAGCCTTAAAAATGTCAGCAGATTTTTAGGGTCATTGTAGGGCTGCAACACTTCACATTTTAGTGTTCCGATTTCAAAAGAATGGTAGTTGACAAGCTTAAAAAATATTTCACCGTTAAAGTATTCCTTGTCCAGAATTATAATCACTCTGTCCAAATCGGGAATATCTATATTATCGTGAATAAAGTCAGACAGTATGTTATTGTCAAGAATATCGGTAAGCGGCTCACTTATTTTAACCAGACCTTCGGATGCGATATTGTTTATCCCTGCTGCATACACATAATATTTCACACCGCCGGGATATTGGATAAGAAGCAAGCCATCCCTGACACCGTAAGTCTGATCTTCATCCTCTTCAACCGAAACTCCCCCCTCTTCACCTTCTTTAACCTCAGGCTCATAATCTGCCTTATACTCAGATTGATTTTGGGATTCGGAAGATTCCACGCTTTCAAAATCTTCCTCCGGGCCTGGCTCTTCATCTTTCACTTTGATTTCCTCAGCAGGTTTTTGTTCCTCTTCAGCCGCATCTTTATTTTTCTTTTTTACTCCAAGTATATCCGGATCTTTGCCGGAAGAAACATTCCACTCTTCGGTATCCACAACAATATCTGATCTGATGATATATTCACAGGCAAGCCTGTAGCCGTTTTCCAGATTCATCAGCGCTAAAATCAGACGGTCCTTTTTGGTGGGTTTATTGATTTCCCCTCCGGCCGGAGATGATATTTTCACCTTGCATTTGCCGCACTGACCGTTTCCGTTACAAAGGGAAGATATGGGAATATCATTTTCTTTCAAAAGTTTATAAAGATTGGTACCGGACTTTGCTTCCAGTGTAATATTTCTGTTTTTTATTGTTACATTATATTTTTTATTGAATAACATATCAAAGTATCTGACTTAAGAATTTTTGAAGCCGCTCATTATCCGGGTTTTTAAAAAGTTCTATAGGTGTGTTCGTCTCTATTATCTCACCCTCATCCATAAAAATTACTCTGTCGGCAACCTCTCTTGCAAAACCCATTTCATGAGTTACAACTACCATAGTCATACCTTCTTTGGCAAGTGTTTTCATTACCTCAAGCACCTCACCAATCATCTCAGGATCCAGGGCACTTGTAGGCTCATCAAAAAGCATAATCTTAGGCTTCATTGCCAATGCCCGGGCTATGGCCACCCTCTGCTGCTGTCCACCTGAAAGCTGGGATGGAAAACTCGTTGCCCTGTCTGCAAGCCCGACTTTTTCAAGCAGCTGGATTGCTGTCTTGTCGGCTTCGGATTTTGAGACTTTTCTTACCGTTGTGGGAGCTATTGTAATATTTTCCAATGCATTCATATGCGGGAACAGATTAAACTGCTGGAAAACCATCCCCACCTCTTCCCTGACCTTATTGATATTGGTTTTCGGATCTGTCAGGGAAATACCGTCGATAATAATTTCCCCTTCATTAATAGGCTCCAGAAAATTCAGCGTCCGAAGGAGCGTTGATTTACCTGAGCCGCTGGGACCGATAACGACAACAACCTCTCCGTAGCTTACATCCATTGAAACTTTTTTAAGCGCTTTGACACCATTGCGAAATGTTTTTACAACATCTTTGGCTATAATAATCTTTTTGCTATCAATCACTCTCTGATAATCTCCTTTCCAAAATTTGAACAAAAAACGACAGCGATGACGTTAATACCAGGTATAAAAGAGCAACACTAAACCATACCTCAAAAGGTGAAAAGGTTGATGTGACAATCTCCCTTCCTGATTTGGTAAGATCCGTTATTGAAATTACCGAAACCAGCGAAGAGTCCTTTATAAGCGAAATAAACTGTCCTGCCATAGGCGGCAGTGTCCTTTTTAAAGCCTGAGGCATAATTATGTGTCTCATTGCCTGGAAATAATTCATGCCGAGACTCCTGGAAGCCTCCATCTGCCCTTTGGGTATGGACTGAATGCCGGCTCTTACAATCTCAGCAATGTAAGCTCCTGTAAAAACAGCAAGTGCTGCAGTACCCGACGTAAAACGGTTAAGATGAAGTACAGTACCTATAAAAAAGTAAAAAATGAAAATCTGAACAAGAAGGGGGGTACCCCTTATCAGTTCAATATAGGTGACTGCCAGCTTTTTTAGAGCAGGATTACTGGATATTCTTGCAATACCTGTAAGTACACCGATAATTATGGCAAAAAATATTGCCACAATGGAAAGCTTTATGGTCATATAAAGACCGGTCAACAGCGGACCGGCCCTTGTTCTTGAATTTGAAGCTAATATATCCCCTTCGAAGACCAGGTCACCATCACTCACCTGCTTCGTCTCAAACTTTTTTACAGTGTACGGTTCTCCTGCCTGCATGGGGATTACTTTTATTTTCCCATCAGTTACTTTAACATTACCAGCCACCGGAGTTCTTATATTGGTGACATCTTCATAAACAAAATACTGCAACAACCGTTCCCAACGCCAGATGTAATCCACCCTTTTGGATGCATAATAAACTCCGAAACAGACGGAAACGATGATCAGTACAAAAATAAAATTCCAGAACAGATTGTATTTTTTACCCTGCATTTACTTAAAGTCCTTAAACCTACTGAACCTGCTCTAACCAGGCGTCGCTTTCAAACCATTTCTGATAAATCATATCATATCTTCCGTCACCTTTGATCTGGGCAAGGAAATTATTAAGCCAGTTAATAAAATCCGGATCACCCTTTCTTACAGCCCAGGCAAGCGGCTCATATGTGAAAGGCTCATCAAGAAAAACAAGTTGATCTTTATACTGAGAATAGAAAATCGAACAGTAAGGAAGGTCGTAAACAAATGCATCGGCTTTACCGTTTATTACTTCCATTGCAGCCTCGGGCTCTGTTTCAAAAAGTCTCAGCTTAGCTTTCGGCATATACTTTTTTGTGGCGAAATCTGCTGTAACGCCCAGTTTTGTAGCTATTGTATATTTGGGATCATTCAGATCTCTGTAACTGTCCACCTCATCAGCCAGCTCTTTTCTAATGAGAATAGTCTGACCGACAACAACAACCGGATCGGCAAAGTTAATCTGCAGATTTCTCTGGGGCGTAATAGTCATACCGGACATAATGATATCAAATTTTTTGGTGAGAAGTGCCGGAATAATTCCATCCCAGGCCGTATTTACAAGCTCAAGTTTCACACCCATCTCTTTTGCCATAAGCTTTGCAATATCAACATCAAATCCGATTATCTCACCCTGCTTGTTTTTGATTTCAAAAGGCATGTAACCCGCTTCCATTCCCACACGAAGAACACCCCGTTTCATAACCTTGTTAAGTGTTGACTGTTCCCAAAGTTCATTGGAATTGGCAAATACAGAAAATGCCATCAAAAAAACCAGAGCAATACTTAGTAATACTTTTCTCATGCTATCCTCCACAAAATTTTATTAATAGGACTTACCTTCGTCCAAAAGCTCATTAATTATCATATTTACTTTGCATTCGGGACATTTGGGAATATCTTCTCTGGGGATATAGATAATCTGTGTCCTGCCGCACTTAACACACTTGACTTCAACGGCTTCCACTTTATCTTTTTTATTTTTCATCATCCACCTGCTGAATTAAATAAATAAATGTATTCCAACTTACTCGGATATCTCTTATTTTTCAAGCATTTTTTGATTTAATAAAAATAAAGATATTTTTTATTTATCCTTTTCTTCCCGCTAAATCAGCAGCACTGTATATAGATAGATATCCCTCGGCTTCGCTGGGGATGACAAAATGCTGTCTAGCATCCGCCTTGGGCGGATAAATAGAATGTAAACATATTTACCAGTCTAAAAGACTGGTGCTATTCGCAGGCATTATTCCGAACGAAGGGAGAGATCTCTGCCATATGTAACGACATAACGAATAAATATACAACTGTGCTTAATATTGGGATATCTTTATACGTGAAAAACCCGATATTAAGATAAAGTATTGTAAATAGCATAATTACAAAAACTTGGGGAGGTTTCTAAAACGTTTCGTTATTGCAAAAGATACTAAAATATGATTGATTATTCTGTTAAACTAAATTAACTTACATAAATAAATCTTACAAATGTGTAATTTTTTATATGCTAACCCCAGACTAAGACTGGTAAATATGTGGAACGCATCAAACCGGGTAATTAGCCCGAAAATGAAACATATCAGCTAATTTAAAGGAATAAATCAGATGGCGTATTTGGCTTTAGCAAGAAAATACAGACCACAGAATTTTCATGAAATAGTCGGACAGGACTTTGTGGTAAAAACACTCAGCAATGCAATCGAACTGGGAAGAATATCGCACGCATATCTTTTTACCGGTCCTAGGGGTGTCGGCAAAACAAGTACGGCTCGTATTTTTGCAAAAGCCGTTAACTGCAAAACTCCCGATGGTGTAAACCCATGCAACACTTGTGAAATATGTGAAGAAATAACAGACGGTTCATCTATGGACGTCATGGAGATCGACGGAGCATCCAACAGGGGCATAGATGAGATAAGACAACTCAGAGAGTCCGTTCGATTCATACCAGCCAAATGTAATTACAAAATATATATTATCGACGAAGTACATATGCTCACTGAGCCGGCTTTCAACGCACTTCTGAAAACACTGGAAGAGCCCCCCGAGCATGTAATTTTTATAATGGCAACAACTGATGCACACAGAATCCCGCCAACAATACTGTCAAGGTGCCAGCGTTACGATTTCAAGAAAATACCTGCGGACTTCATGTATGACTACCTAAGCGGAGTACTGCAGAAGGAAGAAATAGAGCACGACAAGGACGCTGTAAGTGTTATCATGCGCAATTCAGAAGGTTGCATGAGGGATGCCCTCTCATTGGTGGATCAAATTGTCGCCTATTCCGGAGGTACTGTTAACATCCAGGACACCTCCTATCTTCTTGGTCTTTCGGATTATACTATTATAAACCGGCTGTTTGAACTGGTGCTGAACGAGGATATTACAGCTGTAGTCAAACACACGGAAGAAATTAACCTGAAAGGACTGGACTACATCTTTATTACGAAAACCATTATAGAATATTTGAAACATATTATGTTTGCCAAAGCCACGGGATATTTCCCCGAGAAAGAACTCACCTCGGAAGAAATCAAATATTTTACAAAAATCATGGAAAAGATTGATGAAAATCGGGCTTTTGTCCTGTTTCAGCTTTTTCAGAAACTGCTGCAGGACTTAAAGTTTTATGATATGCAGCAATATGTTTTCGAATTCGGTCTGTACAAGGCTGCAAATATATCGAAAATTATAGATGCCTCTGCAGCTGCTTCCAAATCAGCCCCGATACCGGAAAACAAAACTGCCGCAAAAACTTCTGACACTTACGGTAAAAGCACTGACAGCAAGATAGATTTAAACGACACGGATAAGATGTGGGATAAGCTGCTTGATCAAATAAGCAAATATAATCCTTCAACTTCGGCAAACCTTAGCCACGGTTATATCATAACTTCAGACAGCAATAACTTTAAAGTGGGCTTTAGTGAGGCAAAGCGTTTTCATTACGACATTGTGAACAAGAAAGAGCATATGGATATAATAACAAACGTTGTCAGGAATTTTTTCGGTGATGACAGAAAACTGTCTATCGTACTTGAAAACGGCAGTAAAAAAAAAGGCCTGAGTGAGAAAAAAGAGGAACTTGAGACTTATCACGAGAAAAAAACCAAAGAAGAAATAAATAAAAATGAGATGATAAGTAAAATTAAAAATGAATTTAACGGCAAAATAACGAATATAAAAGTTTACAAAGCTAACAAATAGATTAAATTTTATATTTTAAAATTAAATCGTACCTACGTTTAATGACGAGATTGGACAAAATAGAATTGAACAAATATTATGTAAAATTTCAGGAGGAATACAAAATGAACATTCAGCAAATGATGAAACAGGCACAAAAAATGCAGAAGAAAATGGAAGAAGTCCAGGAAGAAGCTGCCAAGGAAGTTGTAGAGGCATCAGCAGGCGGCGGCATGGTTACTGTAAAGGTTAACGGCAGACAGGAGCTTATTGAAATCAACATTGAAGATGACGTGATAAACCCAGAGGATAAGGACATGCTTTCCGACCTTATCATTGCCGCTGTTAATGAGGGGATGAAAAAGGCTCATGATATGGTGCAGGAGAGAATGTCAGAAATAACCGGAGGAATGGGGATGAATATCCCCGGCATGTTTTAAAAAATGCTAAAAATCAAGAGTTTTGACAAATGCGTTTTCGAATTGGGCAAGCTGCCCGGCATCGGACGAAAAACAGCACTGAGACTTGCCATGTATATCATGAAAATGAATGAGAGGGATGTCAAAGAGCTTGCAGACAGCATTGTCGATTTGAAACAGAATATAAAGTTCTGCAAAGAGTGCGGAGGATTGTCCGATGGTGAATTATGCAGTATCTGCGCAGACTCATACAGGGATAAAAGAGTAGTCTGTGTTGTGGAGGAGCCCAAAGATATATTTATTATCGAATCCAGCGGAAGGTATAAAGGTGTGTACCATGTCCTTGGCGGCAAGATTGCACCGCTGGACGGGATAGGTCCTGATGAGCTGAATCTTCAGAGACTTATCGACCTTGCTTGTGAAAACAAGGTTGATGAAGTTATCATTGCCACAAACCCTGATATTGAAGGAGAAACCACCGCAACTTATGTGTATAAACTGCTAAAAGACTTCGATGTTAAAATGACAAGGATAGCCAGCGGTGTCCCCACCGGCGGACTGCTGGAGTTTTCTGATGATATCACCATATTAAAAGCTATTGAGAACAGAAGGGAAATGTATTAAAAATATTAATATGAAGGGAGTTGTTTAATATTTTCATCTGACCGTCTGCCGGTTAATGAAAATAATTGTTCAAATCTCTTGGATGTATATATTTATTGACTAAGGATTATATTATGAGCGATAGTTCATGGATCTATAATGAGAAAATCATAAAAAGACTGGAAAAAGAAGTTGAGCTGCTGAAAAATGAGTCAGGTGCAACAGCCGCCTTCCTTGTGGACAAAAACGGGCAGCCTGTTGCAACTTCTACGTCGGTGTCCGAGTATGATACTACTTCAATTGCAGCACTAGTGGCGGGCAATGTAGCTGCTACCGATGGTCTGGCAAAACTTCTCGGGGAAAAAGAATTCTCTCTTCTTTTCCACGAAGGTGAGAATGAGCACGTACACATAAGCTTGATTTTTAATGTTATAATTCTTGTTGTTATCTTCGATGAATCAACATCACTGGGTCTTATAAGACTGCGGGTAAAGAAATTTATAACGAAAATAGAGGAATTTCTGAGATCTTCTTTCCAAGATACTGACAATGATCCAAAAAATATTTTTGGAGATATAACCGATGATGAAATAGAGGGCCTGTTCGACCCAAAAGAATCTGAGCAATAAAGGGGTGCACATTGTCATTTATTAACTATTCCACCAAAGAACTTAACTGTAAAATCGTATATTACGGTCCGGGTTTATGCGGCAAAACCACAAATTTACAATACATCTACAATAAAACGGATGAAAAAAATAAGGGGAAGATGATTTCTCTTGCCACCGAAACAGAGAGGACACTCTTCTTTGATTTCATGCCCCTCAAACTGGGAGAAATCAAAGGATTTAAAGTGCGTTTTCATCTTTACACCGTTCCTGGTCAGGTATTTTACAATGCCAGCAGAAAGCTGATTCTCAAAGGTGCAGACGGTGTTGTTTTTGTGGCAGATTCGCAGGTTGACAGAATGGATGCAAACATGGACAGTTTTGAAAACCTCCGTGATAACCTCCAGGAGCACGGCTACAACCTGGATAAGATGCCGCTGGCACTGCAATATAATAAAAGAGATCTTGCGGATATTGTCCCTGTAAATGAACTGGAGAAAGCACTTAATTACAGAAATATAAAGTCTTACGAAGCTATCGCCATTCAGGGAAAGGGCGTTTTTGACACATTGAAGGGCATAGCCAAGGATGTGATCAAAAAGATTAAGGGGTAAATTTTGGCAAAAGACATAATAATAAATTCGACAGTAAACGAGGCACGCATCGCTGTCCTGGATAACGGCAGCGTATCTGAAATCTACATAGAAAGAACTAAAAACAAAGGCGTTGCAGGCAACATATACAGAGGGAAAGTTGTAAAAGTTCTGCCCGGTATGCAGTCTGCTTTTGTGGATATCGGACTGAACAAAGCGGCTTTTCTGCATGTGGCAGATGTGTATATAAGCGACATGGATCATTTTTCACTAATGGAAGACAGGGTTGCCAATGAGATAGATGATGAAGTGGATGTGGATGAAAACGGAGGCATAAAGGAAAAAGTTTTTGTTCCTATAGAAGAGCTTCTCCAGGAAGAACAGGAAATAGTTGTTCAGGTGGCAAAAGAACCCATCGGACAAAAAGGTGCCCGTATAACCACCCACCTGACAATACCGGGAAGATACCTTGTACTGATGCCCACTTACGATCATATCGGGGTATCCAGAAGGATTGAAAGCGAGGAGGAAAGGGAGCGGCTGAAAAATATACTGCTCTCAATCAAGCCTGATAATATCGGTCTGATTGCAAGAACGGTAAGTGAAGGCTCCGAGGAACAGGAGTTAAGACAGGATATGGATTATCTTATGCGTATCTGGTCGAAAACACAGAATCATTCACAACAGGGAAAAGTTCCATCTCTGATATATGAAGACCTGGATCTTGTTTACAGGATATTAAGGGATATGACCACGGATGATGTAAAATCCATTATTATTGACAATAAATCCACTTTTATGAATATGAAATCCTTTATACGCGAATACCTGCCCGATTTAAAAGTGGATTTGCAGCTTTATGAAAATGATATGCCGATTTTCGATTATTATAATATTGAAATTGAAATAAGCAGACTGCTTGACAGAAGGGTATGGTTAAAATCGGGCGGTTATATCGTTATTGACCAGGCTGAAGCGCTTACAGTGATAGACGTAAACACGGGTCGTTATGTGGGCAAGAGAAATTTTGACGAAACAGTCCTGAAAACAAACCTGGAGGCAGCCAAAGAGATAGCTTTGCAGCTGCGTTTGAGAAATCTCGGAGGCATCATCATAGTTGATTTTATCGATATGGAAAAAGAAGAACATAAGCAGAAAGTTCTTCAGACGCTGGAAAATGAACTGAAAAGCGACAGAGCAAAAGCCTCGGTGGTAAATATTTCCCCGCTCGGGCTTTTTGAAATAACCAGGAAACGTGTTCAGGACAGCCTGACAAAAACATTGAGTGAAGCCTGCCCCTATTGTGAGGGTAGAGGTTTGGTTAAATCAAAAGTAACAACATGTTACGATATCCTTAGAGAAGTCAGGAGAATTGCCCCCTATTTTAGCAAGAAGAGAATTTTTGTGGAAGCCCATTCAGAAGTGGTTGACAATATACTAAACTATGAAAAGGAAAGCATCGACGAAATAGAGCTTACGTACAGCATAGATATAGAAATCAAACCGAACGATAAATATCATCTGGAACATTTCGATGTCATTCCACTGGAAAAGATGTAATGTACAAAAGAAAGGACAGGTTTTATAAAAAGGCAAAACAGGAAGGCTACAAATCCAGAGCTGCTTATAAACTGAAAGAAATCAACGACAAACACAACATTATATCAAAAAATGATTATGTCCTGGATGCCGGTGCTGCCCCGGGCGGATGGTCTCAAATTTTACTTGAAACCGTCGACAAGGGCGGAATGGTTGTCGGGGTTGATCTACTTGATGTGGAAGGGATCAGCTGTAATAATTTTACATTCATTAAAGGAAATCTTTTTGAGGATGATACTCTTGAGAAAATTCTTAGCATAAGCAGCTCTTATGATGTTGTGGCATCAGATGCGGCTCCCAATACCTCCGGACAGAAATTTGCCGATCATGCAAAAAGTATCGAACTTGTCAAAAATATATATGCTTTCAGCAGAAAAGTTTTAAAAAATAACGGTAATTTTGTTGCTAAACTTTTCGACGGGGAAGATACCAAAGATTTTGTGGATAATCTGAAAAAGTCATTCAAAAAGGTTTCTATCTACAGACCTCAATCCACAAGAAAAAACTCTTTCGAAATTTATCTTATATGCAAAGGATACACAGATGGAAAATAAAATTGCAGAACTTTTTACCAAAATTGAAGCCGGTGAATTATCTGCAGATGAGGCGTTGAATCTTATAAAAAAGAATGAAATGATCGGGGACGATTATTTCATCGATAGACACCGGAAGCAAAGGCTTGGTTTTGATGAAATAATTTTCGGAATGTCCAAAACGGTGGATCAGATAGCTAAGATAACGGATAAATACAAACAGGAAAAACTTGATTTTATCTGTACCGGTCTGGATGATAGAAAAATGGACATTTTAAAAAAACGGTATCCCGAATTCGAATTTATTCCCAAAGCAGGCATCATGAAAAATATTTCATCCGTTCCGACTAAAATAAAAGGCAAAGCGGCTATAATAACGGCAGGAACTTCCGATGCAAAAGTGGCGCACGAAACGGGAGAGATATTGAACTGTCTCGGTGTAAACTGTGAAAAATTTATAGATATAGGTGTAGCGGGGATCCACAGAATATTTCACTTCAAAAAGGAAATTGCCGAATCAAATGTATTGATAGTGATCGCCGGGATGGAAGGAGCACTTCCCACAGTGATCGGCGGCATGTTTGCCCAGCCTGTGGTGGCTGTACCTGCTTCAGTGGGTTACGGTGTGTCAGCAGGCGGATACAGTGCCTTGTTGTCGATGCTTTCAAGCTGCGCAGGCGGAATAACTGTGGTAAATATAGACAACGGTTTTGGAGCTGCAATGGCTGCATTCCGCATATTAAAATCAGGTCAGGTTGAAAAATAAAAAACTTTTTGGACAACTTCCTAAAATTTTTGCATTTATATGGGCAACGCCTGATGGGGTAGTCTGTTGGAATAGTTGAGGTATTATGGGTAGTAGAGGTAGTAAATATTTAATATGCAACAAAGCACATAATTTTATAAAATTTCAACCTATCCAACTTTCTCAACCCTTACCTCTGCCTAATTCACTTTTTCACCGATAAATGGTAGTATGACAAAAATTATTTCCTTAACCAAAAATGCAAATATGAAGCAGACAGTGATATTATAAAACAACCGGGGATTTTTTATCAAAATACTCAAATATAAAAGGATATTATGAAGCATTTGGACAATAAGGCGGTTGAAATTTTGGATACACCGCTCAACAAACTCAGCTACGTTGTTTTTGATCTGGAAACCACCGGCACTAACCCTGAGGAGGGGGATAAAATTGTTGAAATCGGAGCCGTAAAAATAGCACCCGGTTTCAGAATCCAGCATCCCAAATTTCACACGCTGGTAAATCCTGAAATAGCAATACCAGAATCCTCCACGAAAATTCACGGGATTACAAATGAGAAAGTCAGCGATGCTCCGGACATATGCATAGCACTTTATAATTTTATTGATTTCGCAAAAGACAGCATAATTGTTGCGCACAACGCCCGGAAAGATTTCGCTTTTTTAAAAAATGAAATGAAAGACTACAGTATCACAAACCCTTTCCGGTTCGTCCTGGACACACTGAAACTTTCCCGCATTATGAATCCAACTGCAGCCAGACACAATCTGGATGATATCACAGAAATGTATAACATAAAAATCAAAGGGCCTTATCAGAGGCACAGGGCGCTTTACGACGCTGAAGCTACTTCCGTTTTTTTTCGTATATTAATGAAACGTATTTTCAGAGAAACCTGTTTTACATTTGTAGATCTTGAAAACCTACTTAATAACAGATAAACAAACCGCCTTTACCTTTAACTCTGCCTCTGCCTCTGCCTCTGCCTCTGCCTAACTCTTAACGTTCAGGACTCAGTATTCAAAACCATTTCCCGAATTATTAAATTTTTTTAGAAATACTCTATCGTGTGTTCCGCCCTCAAACCCGCAATAAGTTCACCGAACATCTTTTTTCTTTTTTCGTTACTTAATTTTATTTCAGCTTCCCTCTTTGAGTCGATATTGTTTTGTTTCATATAACGCTGCATCTCTTTTTTTGTAAGGTTAAGTTTGTCATTTATTTCCTGCTTTAAAAATGCGGTAATATACATGGTATTTTCCGTTCTCTTATTTTCCTTTTCACCGTGCATATGCCCCTTCAGCAGTTCGTTTTCAGGTTTTATCGTTTTCTTTGCCTTTTCCAGTATAATCTGTCTGTTGATGTAAAAATCCGCAAGTTTTTTCAAACCGGTATCGGAATTAAGCATTTTTTCATATTCTTTACCCAAAAAATTATCGACATACTTTTCTAACGTTGTTTTTGTTATAATCTCATCATCAAGACGGGCAATTTTCTGCTCCGCACTGACTGTTGATAAAACTCCCGCCATAATAATCACAAGTAAAACACCAAAAACTTTTTTCATAAATCTCCTCCTAATCTTTTATATTCAGCCGGAAAATCACCCAAAAAGGTTTAGGTGAAAATCGAGATGAATATCTTAAAGCGGGGGCGGCTTTCCGCCCCCTGATAAATGTTATTTCTCTTTTTCTGCAAACGGTGCCGGTGAAGGAAGGTCAAGACCTATCACATTTTGCAGAGGTCCGTCCGGAGCTGCAAGCTCCATTGCTTTTCTCTTTTGGTACGCCTGGAAAATATCATGACCGGCATAATCTTTGCCGAGGTATTTATCTTTGTTTTCATACCTTGTAAGCCATCTTTCCCAGGTTTCTTTAGTAATAAGCCCCTGCTCATAAGCGGCTTTAACATTTGCTTTTGCTTTTTCCCAATAATTGGGTATTACCTGATAAAGCATAGGCACATCAAACTGCTCCGGTGTCACAAGTGAATACAAACCACCGGGGACATCGTAAATCTTATAGGTGAAAAATTTTGTGGGAGAGTTGCTTTCGTATATCTTTTTGGCTTCTTCAACTCCTCTTTCAGCTCCCCAGGCTATCATTTCCTGAAGATTATGCTGAAGTTCCCAGATACCGTGCCACTGGACATAATCAGGCGCCTGCATAGCCGCACCCATTCTGAATCTTCTGCCTTCATGATGCCATGAATTGTAAAGAAGTTCACTGGCTTTGGTGTACCAGCTGGCATTAATAACTGTACCGGAATATGTTTTTGTATGCCCGTCAACAGTTGTTTCTTTAAGGGGCTTGATCAGACCTTCTTTTACATACAGTTTTGCCCATTTAACAAACTGGCGTCTGATTTCGTTGTACTGAAGGTTTACAAGATCATACATCATGAAATAGTCTCCAACAAAATCAGGAGCATGGCAGTTCCTGCAAACTCTCTTCATTCTCTCATTCTTTTCCTGCCAGGTTCCCAGCTCCTCTTCAAACCAAATAGTTCTGTAACTCCATGGAGCCTGTGATTCCCATGCCAATCTGGCACTGACATTGTGTGTACCTTTTACTCCCGGAACATCATCCATGTGACATGTTGTGCATACAGGTGAGGGAAGAGGAATTCCATCCACTTCTGATGAATCATAGTCAAGATTTACCTGTGCTTCATTTGCCCTGAAAATATTTCCGTGCTTGGATTCATAGTAAATTTCCCTCTGGGGATGATCAGGTCCAAGGTGGCATTCACCGCAGGTATTTGGATGTCTTGCCTGTTTAACATCAAAAGTGTGCTTGGAGTGACATACATCACACTCACCTACACTTCCATCCGGCCACATTGCTGAAATATTGTGGCATGATTCGCATCCCTGTTTGGTTCCTACAATAGGTTCGAAAACAGACCTGTCTGCAGATGCATACAGCCAGAAAGGATAAGCGTGTTTACTTTTGGTGTTTTCTTCAACTTCCTGTGGGTGGCACATTGAACAGTCTTTTGGAGTCGGATGCTTGGCAACATACTGCCCGTAGTGATCCATTGCATCAAAATCGCTCTGTTCAGCCATATGGCATGAAAGACAGCCTATGCCGTTTTTTGCGTGAGCACTGTGAGACCACTGCTCATTAACTTTGGGAGCAATAACCTGGTCTTCGTGGCAGCTTATACACTTGGCCGTTTCAGCATCCACCTGCACACCTTTAATGGTAATAGCGGATACTGTACCGGCAAACAGCATTGTTAATGCCGCCACAATAAACAAGAATAAAAACTTCCTCATACATACACCTCCGAAAAGTTTTGATATTAAAATATAACTCAGTTGCTTGTTAATGTTCGGTAAAATAAGTTATTGGAATGTAAAAAATGTTAAGATATTTATTTACAAAATTTGCCCGTTTTTTTTTCTTTTTACCTCACTTTAACAAAATTGCCTATAAAATTTGAGTAATACAAACCTTGGAGGTGAACATGTATTCCAAAAATTTTTATTTTTCTGTTCTATTAATATTTTGCACAGCTTTGCTTATATCCGCCTGTGCAATGAACAGTCAAAGTGTTTCAGGAAAAAGCTCTGATGTTAAAATGAAAAAAGCGGCTGAACACCCTGTTGATATGGGGAGTAAAGACTGCAGTGAGTGCCACAGCGAAATGACTCCCGATTTATACAAAGAATGGGAGAAGAGTCTGCACGGCCTTGCAATGGTAAAATGCCAGGTTTGCCACGGAAGCCAGGATAATTTTGTTGTAGCAACACCCAATGAAACCTGCAGAGGGTGCCATGCAGAAGAATACTCACATAACCCTAAACCTGAAAAAAGCTGCAGTTCATGTCACCTGGAACACAGTTTCACATTTCACAAATAACATTTAAATTTTATTAGGAGGTAGAAATATGAATGTAAGCAGACGGAATTTTATAAAGTTAAGTGCTGCAGCGGCTACTGCTGCTTCAGTAGGAATAAATTTTCCACAAAAAGCCAATGCTCAGGAGAGTGTGGACAGATGGGTGAAAGGTGCATGCAGATTCTGCGGTACAGGATGCGGCGTTTACGTTGGTGTAAAAAACGGCAAGGCGGTAGCAATAAAAGGCAATCCGGATGCAAAAACGAACTTCGGATTTTTATGCGTTAAAGGGTTCCTTGCCTATAAAGTAATGTATCACCCTGACAGATTGAAATATCCTATGATCAGACAGAAAGACGGAAACTTTGAAAGGGTAAGCTGGGATAAAGCCCTGGATCATGTTGCAGATAAGTTTAAATATTTACAGAACAAATACGGTAAAGATGCAGTGGCATATTACGGCTCCGGCCAATGCATGACAGAAGAGAGCTATACGTTTAACAAGCTCTGGAAAGGAGGATTCAGAAGTAACATGGTTGAAGGGAATCCAAGACTTTGCATGGCCAGTGCAGTAGGCGGATATGTTACGACATTCGGCTCTGATGAGCCTGTGGGAAGTTATGCCGACATAGAAAAATCTAACTGCATCTTTCTTGTGGGATCCAACACCAGCGAATGCCACCCAATCATATTCCGGCGTGTCATGAGGCATAAGTTAAACAACCCTGATGTAAAAGTTATCGTTTGTGAGCCGAGGAAAACAAACACGGCTAAAATTGCCGATTTATGGCTGCCGGTGGATCCGGGCACAGATTTAGCAGTATTTCACAGCATGGCAAGGGAAATTATAAAAAACAACTGGCACAATGAAGATTTTGTAAAAAACAATGCCAGAATTACCGACGGAAAAAACACTTATGACTTTAAGAAATACGCTGACTTTGTCGAGCAGTTCACTCCTGAAAAAGTGGAAAAACTGACCCGCTGTCCGGCAGAAAACATAAGAAAGGCTGCTGAATGGTTCGCAAACAGCGGTGCAACTTATACAATGTGGACAATGGGGCTGAATCAGAGGATCAGAGGTGTGTGGGCAAATAATCTTATACATAATCTGCATCTGATAACAGGTAACATAGCAAAACCGGGAGCTGATTCATTTTCTTTAACAGGTCAGCCGAATGCCTGCGGCGGTGTCAGGGAAACAGGCTCCTTGTGTCATTTGTTGCCGGGCACAAAGCCTGTAGCCAGTGACATGTGGCGCAGCTACGTGGAAAAAGCATGGAAAATACCCGAGGGTACAATAGATCCGAAGCCTGGTTTTCACACAATTAAGATGTTTGACAATTTAGGCGGAGAGAACAACCCGGATAAACCGATCAAAGGGATGCTTACATCCACCACAAATCCTGCTCAATCACTGCCAAATCTGAATAACTATCTAAAAGGGATGGAAGATGCCTTTTTGGTGGTACTGGATATCTTTCCAACAAGAACTACGCAGCTTGCAGACGTAGTTTTGCCTGCAGCGTTCATTTATGAAAAGGGCGGGGTATACGGATGTTCCGAACGTAGAAGTCAATTGACAGAAAAATGCGTGAACCCTCCGGGAGAGGCAAAGCCTGATGTATGGATTGCAGCCCAGCTGGCTAAAAGGATGGGGCTGGAAAAGCTTATCCCGTGGAACGATGATGATTCAATGGTCGCAAACGAAAAAGCCTGGACCGAATATATTACTGTAACCAAAGATACAGACCATACCCTGTGGGGGGCAAAATACGACAGGCTGAAAAAGGAACCTGCCGGTCTTCAGTGGCCCTGCCCTTCCATTGATCATCCCGGCACCTATAAAAGATATGTGCGTGGAATGGACCCGATGTTCAATCACGAAGGATTCAAAAAATTGTTTAACAAGGATATCCCTTCGGATGAGAAAATTTATTTCTATATGGATAAAAAAGGTGAAGGCAAAGCTAATATTTTCCTGAGACCTTATGCAGGACCTGCTGAAAGCCCTTCTGCAGAGTATCCTTTCTATTTGACAACCGGAAGAGTGATTGAACAGTGGCATACAGGCACCATGACAATGAGAGTGCCTGAAATAGCAAGAGCACACCCCAACGGTTACCTTGAAATCCACCCGGATGATGCAAAAAAATATAATATTACCAGTGGTGATATGATAAAAGTTACTAGCAGACGAGGCACAAACATCCTTCCTGCAGTAATAGTTGAAAACTCGATGCCCGGAATTCTTTTTGTACCGTGGCATGATCAACATATTGACAGGATGATAAACTTTGTCTGCAATGATGCTGTGGATAAAGGCTCAAAAGAGCCGGAATTCAAAATAGCTGCCGTTAAGATCGAGCGTATATCCGGTCCCAAGAATGTTGCGGATAGATTTGTCATTGAAAATATAGACTCTGAGTTTCCCGGAGTATAAAAGTTTACAGGGGCGGTATAATACCGCCCTTAATTAAATCAATATCAGGAGGCAAAATGATCTTTTCGGGAAGCCTGATTACCGTAAAGGAAAACAAACTGAGTGATGTTACAGAATTTTTAAAAAACTACCCTCAGGTTGAAATTTATACCTCTGCTGAAGATAAACAAAATATTGTTGTGGCTATTGAAGCAGAAAGTGATGAAGAGCTGGAAGAACTGAGCAAAACGTTAAACAGTAATGAAAATATTATAAATATTGCACATCATTATTTTCATTTTGAAGAAGAGGTGGAAGAAATTGAAAAAGGAAACAAACGGAATATAAGCCTTAAAGGCTTTGGTAAAAAGAATAAAAAGCAATTATGAGCATCCTGGAGGATTTAAGAAATTTACTTAATAATAACCCTTTTAAAGGTTATTACAAAATCAACAGGCTGAGACCGCCCGGGGCAGTTCCAGAAAAACGGTTTATGGAGCTGTGCATCCGCTGTGCACGATGCATAGAAGTATGCCCGTACGATTCCATCAAGCGTGCTGATCTTTATGAAAGACTCCAGATCGGCACACCGTATATATTTGCTGAGGAGAAAGCATGTTATCTGTGTATGAAATGTCCGGAAGTCTGCCCCACTAAGGCTCTTGATCCCGACGTTACTGACAAAAGAGAGGTAACAATGGGCAAAGCCGTTATAGATCAGGAACTATGCTATAATTACATTTATTATAAAGAAGAAAAAACAAGGAAAGTCAGCGGCAAAGCACTCCTCTGTTCTACATGTTATAACGCCTGCCCGCTTATGGATGAAGCAATAGTAATGGAAAAATTTATTCTCCCTGTCACAACGGAAAAGTGTGTGGGCTGCGGCATATGTACGGAAAAATGCCCCACTAAACCGGAAAAAGCGATAAACATTATTCCTGAAGGGATGATAAATAAACAGGAAGCTGGATTCTTTTACCGGAAATATAACATAAAACCTGCAGAAGAGATGGACAAAAAAGCGATTAATAAACATAAAAAAACAATTGAGAGAAAAGAAAATATATCGTCCTTCGGATCGGAGCCCGATTTTGAATATGACTTTGAAATACAAAAAAATATAGAAGGCTGGGATTGAGAAGGTTGAGAAAGTTGAACTGGTTTATTGGTTTTGGGTTTTAGTAAGTATTAGTATTAAGCTTTTTTAGGAGAGGGTTATCTGTTGAAAATTTCATTTTACAGAAGGATCGTTCAGCTTGTTGTCATGATTGGAATATTTATGATTCCCCTGCTTAATATCCTTGAAATTTATTTCATAAAAGGAACCTTTTACTCTATTGATGTCGGTGATGTAGCTATGGCTGACCCGTTGGCTGTATTCCAGTCTGTAATTACGTCTGAGACAATAAATACAGTAATGTTGATTTCTGTAATCATACCGGTTTTGCTTGCCATGTTTTTCGGGCGTGTATGGTGCAGCTGGTTCTGCCCCTACCATTTTTTGGTCGAGATGCTGCAAAAATTAAGAAATTTATTAAAACTCAAATCAATAAAGCCTGAATATTCAGAAAGCTTGGTTAACAGAAGTAACCGCATACGACTGCTTTTTCTGCTTATTGGTTTGTTTATCACAGGGATAGCGGGGATCCCTTTACTCAATCTTATTTCTGCTCCAGGCATAATATCCTCACAGGCACTTGTTCTGGTAAAGTTTCACTATTTTACATTTGAAATTGTATTTATACTTTTTCTGCTGATTATGGAGTTTTTTTTCTTTTACTTTTTCTGGTGCCGGCTGCTGTGCCCCACAGGGATTTTTTTATCCCTGATCGACCGGAAAAAAGCCATGAAAGTCACAAAAATCCAGCCGGAGTGCAGCATGTGCAAATCCTGCATCAAATCCTGCCCAATGGTAATAAATCCTATGAATGAAGGAAACAATCCGTTATGTCACAACTGCGGGATATGTATAGATTCCTGTCCGGACAACAAAAAAAGAAACACGCTTAGGTTTAAATTTTGGGGTAGTTAGAAGTAGTTGGAGGTAGTTAAGGCGCCAGCCGAGCACACAAGATTTTGCATTGGTTATCTGAAGCGAAACATTCGGAATTAACGATTCTAATAACTATAGGTATTAAAGCTTTGTGTGCTTGGTAGTTAAGGTATTTGAGGTGGTTAGGGTAACATGGGTTCTAAACGTTGAACATTGAACGTAGAACCTTGACCGAGCGTTGCACCGAGCACATAAAGCTTTTCAACCATCTCAACTCCCTCAACCATTTCAACCTGTTTTCCTCTTGATCCTCGGCCCTTGACCCTTTATCAAAAACATTAAATTTAAATTCTATTGAATTATGATATGTGTATGATATTATTGTTAAATGAAATGCAGAATACTTGTAATAGACGATGACATTGAAATACTTGATTTGGTAAAAATACTCCTCAAAATGGAGGATTTTAAAGTTGTTACCAGCACTTCAGGTCTGGAAGGATTGGAGCTTTTAAAAAACAACAGTTATTCGCTGGTAATACTGGATCTCGGTTTACCGGATATCGACGGAGAGCAGCTTTGTAAACTAATCAGAAAGCAGTACAATACACCGATTCTGATTCTTTCCGCCAAAGAAAGCGCTACAAACAAGGTATTATGTTTTGAATACGGTGCTGACGATTACCTGACAAAACCTTTTGAAAACATCGAACTGGTTGCCAGAATAAAGGCAATCATGCGCAGGTGTTGTCCGGAAGGGGAAAAAGATGAAAATGAGAACGGGGAGATACATTATAAAAATCTGATAATTAACACACATGAGCGAAATGTACAGAAAAACTCCAAATATATTGATATGACACCGAAAGAATATGAACTTCTGCTATATTTTATTCGTAATAAAGGACAAACACTGAGCAGAGATAAGATAATAAAAGAGCTTTGGGGCAAGGATGTTTTGTACAAATTCTCACGCAGCCTTGATGTACATGTGCAGCATCTGAGGCAAAAGATAGAGGACAATCCAAAGAACCCCAGTTTTATTAAAACCGTTTCAGGTGTAGGATACAAAGTTGAGTCATGAAATTAACCGGTAAGATTATCACTTTTCTTTCATTTATCACTTTAATAATTCTCATTCCGGCTTCCCTGCTTATATGGAACCATCAGCGCAACACCTTGATGGAACAGGCAGAAATTCAAGCAAAAACGTTATTCAAGATGATTGTTATCACCAGGCAGTGGGTGGCTGAGAACGACAAACGTATAGACCCAGTGCCTGCAGTGGCAACTAAAGAGCTATCCCAATATGCCAACAGAATGGCCGATTTCAGATTTCATATAACAAGCGACAAGCTGGTAAATCCGGAAAATGCCCCCGATAAATTTGAAAAAAAGGCGATGCAGGCCTTTAAAGAGGGTCGGGCTGAAGAATATGCAAAAATAATTGAGAATGACAATGGAGAGAAAATTTACAGGTATATGGCTCCCCTTTATATAAACAAAGCATGTCTTAAGTGCCACTACTACCAGGGATATGAAGTGGGGGAATTCCGGGGCGGAATATCGGTATATGTCCCTTTGAAAAACATTGAAGCTGCAATGCAGTCCACCAATTTTCTTTTTTATATCTCTGGTTTTATCATTTATACGGGGATTATGTTCGCCGTTATCGTACTCCTGAATAACCTGATACTGAAACACCTGAAAAAGCTTAATGTAGCTGCACATTCCGTATTCAATAAAAATTACAATATAAAAACCGATATAAAAACAAACGATGAAATACAGGAGCTTTCGGATGCTTTTGAGCTAATGTGCAAAAGGGTGGCAAAAAGCGAAGAGAATCTCAAAAGCCGTCTTAAAGATGCTGTATCCGGATATGTAAAACTAAATGAAGAACTGCGAAAAAAGAATCAGGAGCTGAGAAGAACAACCAAGTTTAAAACAGATGTGTTGGACTCGGTAGCTCATGAAGTAAGAACTCCTATGACCAAAATACTCTCCTACACGGAGATTCTCTTAGACCCAAATATGAAAAATGATGAGGAGGTGCTTGAAAAGGCTGTTAAAGTGATAAAAAGAAATTCAAAAACACTAAACATGCTCTTTAACCAGGTGATAACAATTACCAAACTTGAGCATTTCGGTTACGAGTATCAGAATGAAGAGATATACTTTTATGACTTTATAAAAGAGAAAATGGAATTTTTTGAGGAAGAAATTAACCTTAAAAATCTAGAAGTTAGAATAAATATTCCTGAAAATTTTCACTTTTATGCAGACTCACAAGCATTATCTTATGTTGTAAATAATCTGATCAGCAACAGCATAAAATATAACAAAGAAAAAGGTCTCATTGAAATATCAGCAGAAGAAAAAGATAAGCAAATCATATTATCCTTTTATGATACAGGGATAGGCATTCCAGGCGGCGAAATTCAGAAGATAACTCAGCGTTTTTACAGAGTGGAAAATATCAAGAAAAAATATGCAGGAAGCGGCTTGGGTTTAAGTATTGTAAAACGTATTATTGATGACTTAAACGGTAAATTGGAAATCAAATCAAAAGAAGGATCTTTTACACTTGTTACAATAACACTCCAAAGTGGAAAATAAACAGGACAGCTTTAAGTGCTAAGTGCTAAGCGCTAAGTCTGCAGGAAGAAGAATTAAGTGAGACTAATCATACCCGCATATTTGCTTGCTATATCGTTTCTTTCAGTAGAGATTTCTCACTTCGTTCGAAATGACAGGACTTTATGTCTAACAGCGATAGCTAAATAGAATGTTACACATATTTACCAGTCTAAAAGACCGGTGTTAGCCGTAGGCATTCTTCCGAGTGGAGCGAAGTGGAATCGAGGAATCTCTATCTATATATTAACAATTTCTGCGTTTCTGCTTATTGGAGTAAATATTTAGGAAGTTGATATAGTTGTTTGTACGATTACATCTTAACCTATCTAATGCCTTTACTACCCCTACGGCCTTTACGACCCATACTACCTCGAATTACACCCAATCACATTTTAGACGGCAGGAAGAATACAACATCAGGGAAAAGGAGCAGAATCAAAACCATCGAAGCCATAATGATGAAAAACGGGAAAGTGGCTTTAAGAATTGTTGTAATATTTTCACCGGAAATACCTTCGATCACAAAAAGACTGAAACCCACAGGGGGTGTTATCTGTGAAAGTTCAACCATAATAACCAGAAAGATTCCAAACCAGAGCGGATGATAACCGGCTTCCAAAACGATTGGCAAAACTATAGGCAGAGTCATAACCACAATGGAAATTCCGTCCAAAATCATCCCCAAAAGAAAATACATAAGCCCCACAATAAGGATCAGCATCCAGGCATTAAGCCCCAGAGATACTATAAATTCACTGAGTGCTCTGGCTATCCCTATAAAAGCAACCACCTGGGACAAAAATCCGGCACCTGCTATAATAAAACAAATCATGCAGGAAGTTTTTACAGCATTTGTTAGGGAGCTTTTGAAATTTTCCCATGAAAGATTCTTGAACAGTGCAGCCAGTATAAAAGAACCGATCACACCTATTGCAGCAGCCTCTGTCGGGGTAGTTACCCCCATATATATGCCGCCCAGTACAATAATTATTAAAAACAAGACCGGTATCAGTTCGTAAGAAGCTTTAATTTTTTCTGTAAATGTATACTTTTCTTTCAATTGGGGAACCAGATTCCTGTTCAATAAAATTCTGACAATGATGAAAATCGAATACATACCAGCCAGTATCACACCCGGTATGATACCGCCTATAAACAGTTTTCCTATAGATGTATCTGAAAGTATACCGTAAATAATCATAATTAAACTCGGCGGGATTAAAAAGCCAAGCGTTCCTGCACCAGCCAGAGACCCGAGAGCTAATTGCCTGTCGTAACCACGTTTTTTTAGCTCCTCAAGCGTAATTTTGCCAACGGTAGCAGTTGTGGCCGCACTTGAGCCTGAAACAGCTGCAAATAAGGAGCATGCAACCACATTTATATGCAGGAGCTTGCCCGGCACTGAAGATAACCACGGAACCAGTCCGTTAAGGAGTTTTGTGGAAATTTTTGTTCTAAAAAGAATTTCGCCCATAAAAATGAAAAGAGGCAGAGCGGTTAATGACCATGAATTAAGACTGTTGTACATGGAATTAGCCATGAGACTTCCAATCTTATCCCAAATGGAAAGTACAGGAGGAAGATTAAGATCGTATATAAACATGCCGAATACACCGGCGGCAAACAGTGAAAAACCGATCCACAAGCCGGCAAACAAAAGTAAAAACATGAAACCGAAAAGAACAATACTAAGTATCAGTGGATCTGAAATCATAAATTATCCTCAAGATTCTGCCGATTAATTGAAAAGTTAATAATAAAACCCCTACCGGGATAGCTAATTGAGATATATACAACGGAGTTTCCGATACAGTGTCGGCCTGCATTCCCAATGAATAAGTTTCATAAGTCATCAATACAGAAAAATACAACAAAAACAGAGAAATAATTAAAGCTAAAACAGTTGTGAAAATTTCCTGTATCATTTTTGCTTTGCCTTTCAGTCTTCCGGTGAGAAGTGTGATTCTTATATGACCGTTTTCTTTCATAGTATAAGCCAGCCCCAATGAAACAAGAGCTATGAAAAAATAAGTACTGTACTCGGTTGAAATGTGAGTTGTGGTATCAAAAACAGAACGAAGCAACACTTCCAGACCTATCAGCAATGTTATCAGAATCATAAATACTGAAGAAAGGAAGGCACCGAAATCCGATACCTTCCTTACAAAACCGTTTAGCTTCCCGATCATTTAATGTACTTCTCCAGAACTTTCTCCGTCTCTGATGATGCATCCTTAAGATAGTTGTTTACAATAACCTTTGCCGCTGCATCCATCTGTTCTGCAAATTTCCCGCTGGGCTGGGATATTACAATGCCGTTCTCCTCAATAACATCAAGTGCTTCTTTGGTTTTTGCCTCTGAGCTTTCCCACTGATGTTTTTCCGTTTCAGCGGCGGCCTTAAGCATAGCTTTCTGCTGTTCATTGCTCAATGAATCCCAGTAATCTTTGTTAATGGTAACCATATTAAGAGGAAAGGCATAGTTAATATTGTTGAAATGTCCCAATACTTCCCAGAATTTTCCGTTTTTGGCTGATTCGGCAGAAGTGAGAACACCATCGATCAGACCTGTTCTGAGCGCAGAATACACTTCACCCCAGGGCATAGATATACCGGCAGCTCCTAATTCCCTGAGAAAATTTGCACCGTTTTTATCATATGTTCTTATCTTAGCATTTTTAATATCCGCAGCTGTTTCCACCTTGTTTTTTGTAACAAGACCACTCGGCGGCCACGGTGCTGCATAGAGAAACTTTTGGTTCCATTTGGCAGCCGCTTCTTTGTACAATGGCTTGGTGTCTTCATACAGCTCTTTTGCCTCGTCAAATGATGAAGCCAGTCTTGGAAGAGAACTGATACCAAAAACATGCTCACTGCCCGCAACAACACCCATAAGGATGTCTGACATCGGTACCTGGGCATCTTTGACCGCTTTCAAAAGCTCAGGCCCTTTAAAACCAAGGCTGCCACCGGGGTGAACGGTAATATCAACACTACCGTCGGTATACTCTTCAACCAAATCGGCAAAATACATTGCACCCTGGGTATGAAAACTGTTCTGACCATAAATAGCATTGAGGTTCATTTTCACATCGGCGGCGAAAACGCCTGAAGTGATAAAACAAGTAAAAATTAGGAACAAAAGTAACCTTTTCATTACAAACCTCCCGTTTGTTTGTTTTTTTTGTGGCTTTTATTTACCTTTTATTTTTCCATAACCTCCGCCACCAGGAGTTTCTATCCTTATTATATCATTTTCTTTCAGTTCAGCATGAAATTTGCCGGGCATCTCCTTTCTGCTTTTACCGGAAATTATAATATTCCTGCCGCACTTTCCGGGCTTGCCTCCGCACAAACCGTATGGCGGAAATGAACGTCTTTCCGAAAGGACACTGACTTCGGCATCGGCTAACAGTTTAATTTCTCTGACCATGCCGTTACCCCCTTTAAATTTACCTCCTCCGCTGGAATTCTTTCTTATGGAGTATTCGGTAACAAGAAAAGGAAAGCTGTATTCAAGAGCTTCCACCGGAGTATTTAAGGTATTCGTCATATGCGAATGCACAGCGCTTTCTCCATGATTTTCGCTGGATGCTCCCATCCCGCCGCCGAGGGTTTCATAATATGTAAAGGGTGAATTTTTCCTTTTATCAAATCCGCCTATTGCTGTATTATTCATCGTACCCTGTCCGGCTGCACACACTTTATCCGGGATTGCTTCTGAAAGTGCTCCGAGAATGGCGTCCACAATTCTCTGTGATGTTTCGACATTTCCTCCGGCAACTGCAGAGGGAAATTCAGCATCCACAATTGTACCTTTTTTTGTTTTGACGTTTATTGGTCTCAGACATCCGGCATTTGTGGGAATATTTTCTTCAGTTAAGGCTCTGAAAACATACAAAACGGCAGATAGTGTTATCGAATAAACGGCATTCACACTGCCGGCAACCTGATCCCCGGAATCGCGGAAATCAAGCTCAGCCTTGTCCCCTTTGATAATAAGATTAACCCTTACAGGGATTTTATCCTTTGTCTTGCCGTCATCATCCATAAAGTCTTCAAACGTATATTTTCCGTCGGGTATATTTTTTATCGTATTTTTTGTGATTTTTTCCGAATATTCCATAAGCGCAGAAGCGTAAAAACAAACGGTCTCTTCACTGTATTTTTCTACTAATTCCTTAATCCTTTTGATTCCAGTAATATTTGCCATAATCTGGGCTGCGAAGTCCCCTTCCCTCTCAACAGGAGTCCGGACATTGTTCAGGAAAAACTGCATCAATTTTTCGTCCACTTTGTCATTTTCCATAATTTTAACAGGAGGTATAATAACACCCTCCTGAAATATAGATGTGGACAGCGGCATTGAGCCGGCAGTCATCCCGCCTACATCTGAATGATGAGCTCTGTTTGCCACATAGAAACTGGGCTTATCCCCTTCGATAAAAACGGGAGCAACAATCGTTATATCCGGCAAATGAGTTCCACCCTTATAGGGGTCATTCAGCATTACCATATCACCCGGTTTTAAATCACAGCTTGAAATGGCGGATTTTACCGACATAGGCATTGAGCCCAGGTGAACAGGTATATGGGCAGCCTGAGCCACCATTTCGCCGTTTTCATCGAACACAGCACAGGAGAAATCCCTTCTTTCTTTGATATTAGGTGAAAATGCAGTTCTGTTAAGTGTCACACCCATTTCCTCGGAAATCGAGGAAAACCGGTTCTTAAAAACTTCCAAAAGAATAGGATTAACTTTCATTAAATGCCTCCTTCAGTATCGATGACTAAATTGCCGTAATCATCAACTTCCGCTTTTGAATGAGGCGGCAGAACAATCGTGGAAGAATATTCCAGAAGTATAGCTGCTCCTTCTATTACATTTCCACTCTTAAGCTCCTTTCTGTCATAAAGCGCTGTCCGGTAAGTTTCACCATCAAAAACAACATCCTGGCTTCCCAGATAAGCTTTGCTTTCAGGTTTTTTTGCACCCTTTTGTATTTTTTCAAAAACCGGTTTCTCAGGCATTCCCCGGGCTCTTAATCTGATATTTACAACTTCAACAGGTTTATTTTTGTTACAATACCCGTAGTTTTGCTCATGCAGCCTGTGAAATTCATCCTCAAAATCATCTTTATAAGGTACAAGTATTTCATAAGACTGTCCCTGATAGCGCATATCAAGATACTTTTCGATGATAACATCCTCTTTATCAATCCCCTCCAGTCTCATTTCATCATAAGCTTTGCCCTGGATCGGCACAAACCTGCTGTCTATTTCTTCACGGCTTATATTTTCATTCTTGAGCATTACTGTCAGTGAGTAGTCTTTTATAAGATCCGCCATAAGCATACCGATTGCTGATAAAATCCCAGGATTCATCGGTATTATAACTTTTGGTATTTTCAACAGTCTGGCAAGTGAAACCGCATGCATTCCACCGGCACCGCCGAAAGAAAAGAGTGCAAACTCCTGTGGATTATGCCCCCGCTCAACGGATATTACCCGGATAGCCCTTTCCATCGCTGTATTGGCAACCGCCAATATACCTTCAGCCACTTCGTTTGAGCTCAGATTTATTTTATTTGACATTTCACCGAAGCTTTTTTTAAGTTTATCGGTGTTAAGTTTCATATTGCCGCCCAGAAAATTCTCAGGGACAAGTCTTCCCAGAAAAAGATTGGCATCCGTCACCGTTATATCCTTCCCTTTACCGTAGCATATGGGGCCAGGATCGGCTCCGGCACTTTCAGGACCGACTTTTAGTGATCCGCCTTTGTCAATATATGCAATCGATCCGCCACCTGCGCCCACGGTATGGATATCTATCATGGGAACTTTCACAGGAAAGTTGGATATGGTGGATTCCATCGTAAGGGGCAGTCCTTCATCCAGAAGAGCCACGTCGGTGGAAGTGCCGCCCATATCGAATGTAATAATTTTGTTAAAACCCGCTTTTTTTGCTATCTCATAAGCTCCAACTGCACCGCCTGCAGGGCCTGAGAGAATGGTTCTGACAGATTCTTCCATTGCCGTATCGGCTGAAATACTTCCGCCGTTGGACTGCATAACCCTTAATTCATTACCGCCGAAATTCTGCATGATATAAGTTATATATCTTTTCATTTTGGGGGACACATAGGCATTTACCACAGTAGTGGATGTCCTTTCATATTCCCTGAACTCTGATAAAACTTTATGTGAGAGTGAGAAAGGAATTTCAGCTTCTCTGAGAAGCTCTCCCATTTGGATTTCATGGGCGGGATTCAGATATGAGAAAAGGAAACAAACCGCAACTGACTCAACTTCCGCCTGTTTCAGCTTTGCTATAATGCTTCTGGCTTCCTGCTCATCAAAAGGTTCAATCTCTTCACCATCCACATTTATTCTGCAGTTAAGACCAAATCTTAAAGTGGCGGGAACGAGCATATTCTCCCTTCTGTATTTCAGGTTATACAACTCGCTTCTGTTCTGCCTGCCTATTTCAAAAACATCTTCAAATTTTTTATTGGTTATTAAAGCAGTGTTGGCGCCTTTTCTTTCCAGTATGGCATTAGTCGCCACAGTAGATCCGTGAACCACCTGAAAATTTTCATTTTTCAGGACTTTTTTCAAGCCGCCGAGAACGGCTTCCGCAGGATTTTCGGGAGTTGAGAGATGCTTAAACACTCCCCATTTTTTTCCCGACTTATATATAAAATCAGTAAATGTGCCTCCAGTATCAACACCTACGATCTCCATTACCAACCCTCCATAAATTATGGTCTTTTCAAATAACTTTTAATCAGCTCGATCCCCTCATCATCATGAAACCTGTTATAGGTAATAACATTTGAAACTTTTGAAAAATACTCTTCATTTGCTCTGTAAATGCTTTTCAGTGTTAACAGCAAATCGCAGTTATCCAGCAGAACGGGCTTTCTTTTAACTTCAGACAAAGTATAAATCTTAAAATTTCTGAATTTCTCCAGAATTAAGCCGTAAACATCATATATGCGCTCCTGAATCTGTTCACTCAGCACAACCGAAACGACATTGGTATCTATTGGTATTTTATCAAAATTCACCAGCAGGTCCAAAGGCGGTGTAATTTTGAGAGGGATAATATTTTCATTAATATTTCTATTTACCAGATGCTGGAAACAGATATAAGTGGTGATAAAAATCTTGTCATCACCTTTAATCTTCTCGTATTTGCGCAGAAAATCCTCAAGAAGCATGGTTGTTATATTAAATCCGAGCTTGGTTTCCAGCTCTGCTTTGCCGACAATCAAAGATTCCGGTGATGTATCTATATAAATAATATTGCTTTCGGCTTTCTTGTTTTCGCTTAAGGCGTTTATAAAAATTGATTCAACTTCAGTTTCGCCCAATCCGCTGCTTTTCATCTCCATTATAAGACTTATAAGATTTTCCATATACATCTTGAAACTGCTGGAAGCCTCTGTTGGAATCGGAGTCTTTATAGCGGTTCCGGCTTTTTTGTTTGTTTTTATGTAGCCTTCTTTGGCTAAATCCTTTATGACTTTTTTGACGGTGTTAACATTGGCGCCGAATTTCGCGGCAAGCTCTTCGGAAGTGGGGATATTGCCGCTGCGCTTCTCAAATATCATTTTTATGATATAGGCCTTTACTGCAGCAGATTTGTTAAATGCGGATACAGTTTTATTATTCATATTACTATAATCTCTCTTTTTAGCCTACAAGTCAATAAAAAATATAATTATATTTTATCACAACTTCTGCGTTGATTTGCACCACATGCTTAATCATCATAAAGTATTTTAAGTATAAATATATATCATAATTTATTGTTAATTTTTTATTGTACCCCCTTATAAATACTTATTATTTTCGCATGGTTTCTAAAGGAGAAAACTTTGAATATGGGTTTTGGGTTTTAGGTTTTGGATTTTGGGAAATAGGACAGCTGGTAAAGTAGTGAAATAAAGAAGTAGTATTTTGTTTACCAAAACTATAGATCTTTGTTACCTATTACGTTATAAAGAAATTCAGAATTCTTGCATATGAATTTTTTCCAGCGGCAAAGCTGAATACGGTACAGGCTCTTTTTCTTCATCGGGATAACCCAAAGCAATAATACTTTCCACTGCAAAGCGCTCAGGGATATCAAACAATTTTTGGATATACTCCTCTGCAGATTCAGATTCATTGTGCTTACGATTCCTGATCTGTGCCCAGCAGCTGCCCAGCCCCTGCTCAAGCCCGGTTAACTGAAGTATTATAGAAGCGATACTGCAGTCTTCCACCCAAACATCAGATCTGTCTGTATCAGCACAGACTACAACAGCCAAAGGAGCACCTGCAACAAAAGCAGAGCCGTGCTGTTTTGCTTCGGACAATTTTTTCAATTTATCCTTATCTGTAACAAAAATAAATTCCCAAGGCATGATATTTCTCGAAGTGGGCGCCCTGAGAACCGCCTCTTTCAATATTTCAATTTTTTCCGATTCAATACTTTCATCCTTAAATTTACGAACACTTCTTCTTTTTCTTAACAGTTCAATCATTTTAACCCCTTGTTGGTACACTTATAAGCTGAGTATTTTCTCTGTTCAAACACTGCCTCGCATTGTGTTCCATACTTCTTTTGAAAGTCAAGATATTTTTCCGGCTTTGTTACCAGGAAAAACATTTCATGGATACCCACAAATTGCTGCACTTGCTCTTCTGATGTATAATAATATTTTTCATATTCATCCGTTTTCTGAAAACCGAAATATCTGTCATCTTCCAATGCAGTCACTGCAAGCTTATTTCTGTAGAAAGATACAGAAGGTTTGCTCGTCCTGAAAAGCAGTGTTTGAATATTTTTTTCCGGATCAATACTGTTAAGTTTATGGCTCATTTGTTTATACCCTTTTATGTTCGGACCAATATATGGAATGAAAAGATAGAGTAATAAGGTAAGCATAATATAAAAGAAAGCGATACCTGTCAAAAAGCTTTTAAAGCTATAAATATGCTTAAAAAGAGAAAAAAGAAAAACAATCAAAATCAGAGCACATAACATGGCATAATAACGAAAATCGTATAACGGTTCATAAAAATATCCCGAAAGAGCCAATGCTGCAGGAAAAATAAATGAAATAAATATTATTGTTCTGTTTAAAACGGTGGAACTGAAATTTTTGTACCCATAATATGCGACCAAAGAGGCTGTACCGTAAAAGGGAAGGATATAGGTCGCAAGCTTACTCACTGAAATCTGAAATACAATAAACGGTACCAAAATATATAAAAATTGAGACTTTAAAAAACTCTCCAGCTTTCTGAAATTTATAAGCGATTTGATAAAATACACGATATGGGGAAAAAAAGAGACAAGAAATATCATAAAAAAGTAATAGAAATCTTTATCCCTGTCAAATCTGTTGGTGGCAACCCTGTCAACAGTCTGCACTTTAATAAAATAGTACAGCAAATCGGGATTTTTAACTATAACAGCTATATACCAGGGAAGTGATACGGCTGAGAAAAGCAAAACCGAATATACAATCTCTTTTAATGTAAAATTTTGCCGGTGGGATTTAAAAAATATTTTCCCTGTCAAATACGGCAGGACAGTAAAAAGAAATATTATAGGTCCTTTTGTAATAAAACCGAGCCCCAGCAGAATCCCGTAGATTGAAGCATTAATGACGGATTTCTCATAAAATATCTGTTTAAACAGAAAATACTGAGCCGACAGAGTAAAAAAGGTCAGATATATATCAGTGGATGCAATCCTGGCTATGACAAGAAAAAGCAGAGAGGATGCCAGAATCAGTGAATTTAAAAACCGGTCATCTCTTTCCCTGAAAAACAGTCCGGCGGTTTTGTACAGAAAGAACACCGAAAAAACCGCTGCAACAATACCAAAAAATCTGACACCAAAACCGTTTGTACCGAAAATCTTCATGCCGGCTGCCATCATCCAGTAGGCAAAGGGGGGTTTATGAAAATGTTTTACACCCTCAAACTGAGGCTCCAGATAATTGCCTGTAACAATCATTTCCCTTGCAACTTCGGCATAACGGGCTTCAGTTGTTTCCAATAAAGGCAGGTTGTAAGCGGGCAGAGAAAGAACAAAAAAGTATAAAAGCAAAAAAAATACTATATTTTTGTTACTAATCGTTTTCATAAAGTTTCTTTTCCTTTTCCTTATGTATAAAGTAAAGATTTCTCAGATATATTATGGATCCCGTGGACTGGCCTACAATAAAAACAATATCCTTACGCAGAATAGCATATGTTAAAAGACAGAAGCTTCCACCCAGACTGAAATACCAGAACGCCACCGGGATTATACTCTTTCTGTGCTTTTCCGCATAAAGCCATTGTACAAAAAACCGCATAAAAAACATAAACTGACCTGTAAAGCCTATTGTCAGCATAATAACTTCTGCTTTAGACATTTTTTTCCTTTATTTCTTCATTTATTTGGTGTTTTATCATCCATCTGACACATATCAAATCATATAATCCGGCAAAAGCCCTTCCGAGGTTATTATACTTTGAAGTTCCATGCATTCTCTGTCTGTGGTTAACAGGCACCTCCTTTACTTTTGCTCCTTCACTCATCATCAAAACCGGTAAAAAACGGTGCAGACCCTTGTAAATTTTTATTCTTTTAAGCATCGCCGTATCCATTACTTTCAGGGAACATCCTGTGTCTTTTATATTGTCATGAACAAACAGATTCCTGACTAAATTTCCGATTTTGCTCCCGATTTTTTTGGAAAAATTATCTCTCCGATTTTTACGCCAGCCGTTAACCATCTGATACTCGCCGTAAAATTGCAAAAGCCCGGGAATATCTGCCGGATCATTCTGCAGATCTGAATCCATTGTTATTGTAACACTGTATCTGCAATGCTGAAAACCGCTCTTTAAAGCGGCTGACTGCCCGAGATTTTTTTTAAAAGAGATGTATCTTACTGAAACATCTTTTGACGTTAGACTCTTTATTTCCTGTAGGCTGTTATCTGTACTTCCGTCATCAATGAAAATTATTTCATAAGGCAAATCTAGAGATTTTAATACAGTACTCAGTTCTTTGTAAAGCAGTGCAATATTTCGTTCCTCATTGAAAACCGGTACAACAACAGAATAACCTTCCTGCAATTAGAATGCCTCCGAAGAATATGTGATTGCCTAGTGAAGAGAAGGCGTAATTTTGCTTGCATTTAAAAATATTCTACATTAAACAGCACACATCCTATAAACCTCATCCATTTAAAAATCAATGATTTTTTTGCTCCCCGTTACGGGAAGCAGCCTGTTCACAGTCAGCCACCGGAAGCTTGACAATGAAACTTGTTCCTTTTCCCTCTTCAGACTCCACATAGATTTCACCGTCATGGAATTCAACAAGCTCCTTCACAATGGAAAGTCCGAGACCGGTGCCCTGCTTTTTGGTGGTATAAAACTGATTAAAGATATCATCCTGAACAGATTCCGGAATTCCCACTCCTGTGTCACTAATAACAAAAGTGACGTAATTAACCTCATCCCTTTTAATGACAAGCCTTACTTCACCTTCCTCATTATCAGGAATACTTTCAACCGCATTTTTCAGCAGATTGATAAACACCTGCTCCATACTCGTTTTGTTAACCTTCAAATTACACTGCATAAGCCTGTCATCTGCATCCAGCTCAAAATTGATTCTCTCATTATCAAAAAGTATCCTGCCGGCATAAATTAAGATATTGTTCAGAAGATCTTTTATAGGGACAGCCTCTAAACCTGAATTGTCCAGTTTTGAAAAATTCAGCGTCTGACTGATAATATCCCTTATCCTCTCCGAATCACTTACAATGTTATCTATTAGCCTGGTATAATAGGGGTCATCAAACTGTTCGCATTTTTCATGAAGAAGATCTGCCGTTATAAAGATAGAATTGAGAGGATTCTTTATCTCATGACTCAGGGAAGCTGTAAGTTGACCTACCGTCATTAATCTGTCCGTATGGATAAGACTTTTCTGAAATGAATCTATTTCTTTGTTTGCTTTTCTCAAAGATTTTACCATCTGGTTAAAGTAATCGGCAAGCTTTTCAAGCTCATCCCGGGAATTTACCTCAACGGTTGTGTTAAGATTATTGTTGGATACTTCTTTCATCCCATTCTCAAGCTTTCTGACAGGCCTGGTAATGAGATAATTGATAACATAAGAGAGTAGGCCCGCCAAAACAAAGGCAGAAATCATCAGTATAGCCTGAACAGTATTAGCTTCAGATTTTAACTCTCCTGTAAACTGGCTCATATCAACATTAATATTTAATACACCGATAATCTTTTTCTCGGAAGGGTGGCACCTTCTGCATTCTTTTTTATTTTCGTAAGGTTTGTAATATGCCAGCATGTCAATCTTTTCCGATTTAATTTCTTTCAAAGTCTCTTTTTTCGTATAGTTGGAATATATCATATGCAGATATTTGTTGGGATACCGCGATTCAAAGTCAGAAAAAGCACAGGAAATATCACCTTCCGCATCAAAAATATGAATACCGATGATATTTTCATCCGTAGACAATTCCTTTACAAGCTGTTTAACAACAGTTTTGTCACCGGCTACCATAAAATTATTTATAGAATTATCTATCAGAGAAGGCAGGCTTGTAAGATATGTTTTAGAAATGCTTAGAGCTTTGTTTTTTACATTTGAGGATAAGTAAAGCCCGATAAGATAAGACAGAGAAAGAAGAATAACAAAAACCAGAACTGTTATCTTAATTTGAAGATTAATGTACCGCTTATTTTTCAATGACTTCACTTTTTAATCAGCGCAATGGAATCCATTATTTCATTAATTTTATCTGCAACACTCTTATCCGCCTTAGCATAAGTGACAACCACCTGCCAGAACGTTTTGTTATCAACAAAAAGCAAACTTCTCACGCCCAGCTGTTTTTTATAATCATCAATATCAGCCTTGCCGCTTATCATCATAGCCTGCATACCGGAAAAAGTGGTTCTTTCATAGCTGAATTCAGGTGCCGATATTCCCTGTACACCTGAAACCTGTTGAATCAGAGAATCTTTTATACGGGACAAACTGGTCATCCCCTCTTGCCTAAATACCGCTTTTGAAGCTCTGATACTGAAAAAACCCATATTATATCCGTATGCACCGAAACTTTTTATAACAGCTTCATTTTTAGTATTAAGTCCTGAATCCAATTCCTTCAGAGGAGCCGGTGACTTAATTTTGAGCCCTATATTCTCAAAACTATAAGTTTTTAATTCTTTTGAAAACAATTGCTCTGTTTTCTGATCAATATTATTCATGCTGTTTTTACTTACATTTAACCTGTAATAAATAAAAACGGTAAAAGCTATTACCAGCAATATTCCAACAAGCATTAGTTTAGAATTTCTATCCATAAAGCCCCCTCGGTTGTTAAGTTATTTTATAGATACTGCCGGCCGTGTCAATAAATATTGAACTTCAACTTCAGAAATCTAAAATACTTGAAGTTTTGTGAAAAATACTTTAGTTCTCTTTCAAATACTATTTGGGTTAATATATGAAAATACTTTTAATACAGCTCAGAAGAATCGGTGATGTTATGATGTGCACTCCGGCTGTGAGGTCTGTGAGAAAAGCTTATCCGGATGCCGTTATACATTTTCTTACAGAGCCGCCGGCTGATCAAATCTTACAATACAATCCCCATATAGATAAATTGATTACATTTAAGAAAAATAAATCTACTTTCGAAAAAATAAAAATGATTTTAAGATTAAGAAATGAAAAATATGATATGGTGATAGATTTCCACAGCAACCCTACTACCGGTTGGTTTTCTTTACTCTCAGGATCAAAGAAACGGATAGGAGAATACCATAAAGCCAGAAGGTTTCTTTACACAAAAACTGCTAAACCTGGCAAATACAAATATGCAGGATATGCTAAGTTCAGCTTTTTAGAAACTGTCTGCATTACTCCAGATTTCGGTAAAATTGAATTTTTTATCTCCGAAAAAGAAAGAGTGGCTGCCTCAAATTTGTTATCAACACTGGGAGCACAAAAAAATGACAGGTTAATCACAGTATCCCCGGTTTCAAGGCAACCATATAAAGTATGGCCATTGGATAGATTTGCAAAAGTTTGCGATTATATCATAGAAAAGCACAATGCAAAAATTCTCTTCATTTACGGCCCCGGCGAAGAGCATTTCGTTGAAGATGTAAAATCGATGATGAACAATGATACGCTTCCGCTCTATCCACCTATCAGCCTTGCAGAAACCAGAGCGGTTTTTGAAAAAGCTGTGATGCATATAGGCAATGACAACGGTCCAATGCACATAGCAATATCTTCGGGCATTCCAACTGTAGCAGTTTTCGGCAAACCATCAGCAGCAGGCTGGACCCCCCCGAATTCTAATATTAATATAGGGATTGACCATGACCCCGGATGCAAGAAAAACTGTGTCTATCCTGAATGCGGTCTGGAATGCCTGAAATCAATTAAAACGGAGAGAGTAATAAGTGAAATTAACAATATAATAAGAAGAGAGGCGTTATTATGATTGATACAAACAACTTGGCAGATAAGATGTACAAACTAATATCTGAGTGGCATATCAAAGATAATTTCAACCAGCAATCACTCAACAGCAGCCTGGATGATGCGATAGTTCTTTTAGTCAGATATAATTATGAACTCTGGCACCAGGAGGATATAGCCCGCGATCCCAATGCGAATGATTCTGAAATAGCCCAGGTAAAAAGAAATATAGATAAGCTGAATCAAAAACGTAATAATATGATTGAGGAGGTGGATGAAATTATTTCTGAGCTGCTGTCTGAAAAAGTCATTGAATTAAGTGAAAATGCATCAATGAACAGTGAAACGCCGGGCAGCATAATAGACAGACTTTCCATAAACATGTTAAAAATTTATCATATGGAAGAACAAACGGAAAGAAAAGATGCGACAGCAGAACATATAAAAAGCTGCAAATCAAAGCTCAAAATTTTACAAATGCAAAAAGATGACCTGTCCAAATGTTTAAATGAACTTATGGAAGATTTAATAAAAGGGAATAAATTTTTCAAAGTTTACAGGCAAATGAAAATGTACAACGATCCAAATCTCAATCCGGTTCTGTATAAAAAAGGAAGCTAAGAGTGAAGAAGTTCAAGATATTTAGTAAATATGTCTTCATCAGTCATTAAGCAACTGCTTTTTTCTCTGACATTTTGAAGTTGTGCTGTTATTTTTATTGACTCAGCAATAGTTGAGGGTGACAAATCATGCAGTATGGATCCATTTTCACCATCAATCACAATATCTTTTGCACCTGTCTGCTTTGAAACAACCACAGGAATATCCATTGCCAGTGCTTCTGAAACTACATTGGCAAATGTATCATGGTACGAAGGATGAGCAAGAACATCCAGCCCCGCATAAAACCAAGGCATATCCTCGATTTTACCGAGGAAATGAATCCTATCATTTAATTGTAAACTCTCAACAAGAGCTTTATACTTTTTACTGCTTCTCCCGCCGGCAACAGCCAAATGAAAGCCAGCAGGCAAAAGGCTCATTGCTTCCAACAAATTATCAAACCCCTTTCGCTCAAAATTGGTTGAACTAAAACCTACAAGTGTATTATTTTCAGAAATATTCAAACTGCCTCTCATAGAATGCCTGTATTTAGCTTTAATGTCAGGATTATATTTTTCTATATCTACACTATTATTTATTATCTTAATTTTTGATTGCTCTAAGTCAAATTCACTTTTAATCTCTTCTGCTACAAACGACGATATCGCAACAAAACATTTTGTTTGATCACTGCTAAAAATCTTTTTTTCGATCCATGGATTAAGATAATTAACAGGTGAAACAAGTCTTTTCATCTGTTTTATATATTTTTGAGATATCTTTTGATAACCAAGTATAGATGTACGCAAATATCCTTTATGTGATCCACCACCGGTTCTGAAAATTTTGCAATCAGATACTTTGCCGAAGGCAAATGTGTATTCAGTATCCAAATTCCGCAAAATATGCTTTGCCTTCAGGAAAAAACTTAATGTCTTTAAAAAACGTCCAGGCCTCCAAAGACCAGTCTGTATAATATACTTTTCATTTACATTGCTTTTATTTTCACCGCAAACGACATAAACATCATAATTGTTACTTTTCAAAAAATTGTAAAACCTGTAGCAAATCCTTTCCACACCACCATATTCTGAAAAAGTGCGTATAAAAAGATAAATTTTTTTGCTTTTTGTCATAAAATACGATACCTTTATTTTTTAAGAATAATAAAGGTTAGTTGAATAATTGCAAATATTTTTTATCAAAAATTATGAAAATCATAAAAAGTAACAAATCAATAGGAAATAATTTTTATAAAATTTTTTACTGCAATAATGTATACCAGTATAAAAAGCCGGTAATGGAATATTTGTTTTCAAAAATACTTTATAAAAAGAGCGTTTCCGGAATACCTGCCAAAACGTTAAAATTTTATTTTAAAAGAAAAAAAGCTGTTGTAGTAATGCATAGAATAGCTGACTTTACCCCTCTTGGTAGCTTTTTGATAAATATGAAATATGAGAAAAAAATAGAATATATAGAAGAAGCATTTATAAAAGTTGCTAAAATGCACAGTTTAGGGGTCAGGCATGGGGACTTGGGCTTGAGACAATTTGTTGTAATAGATAACAACGTATGGCTTTTTGACTTTGAAAGCTCTCAGTTTAAATTTTTCAGATATATGGCAGCCAGGGAAGTATATGACCTTTTTAAAAACACAAAAAAACTTATCGGTTATAAAAGCACAAATAAAATTTTTAGAAAATACATTCAAAATCTAAAAGCTAATAATTATACAAAAAACAAAATAGAAAAATACGTTTACAAAAGACTTGAGAAAGATTAATGCTATAAACCATTTTTTAGCACTTGGTTATACAAATTTACAAGCTGAGAACAATAATTATCAATTGTAAAATCTTCCGATAGCCTTTTTGCTTCAAAAGAAAGTTTCTCATATAATTTCTTATCTTTAATAAGCAAATCAATTTTTTCTGCAATATCTTCTTCAGTTTTATCACAAATCAATGAACAGTTAGCAGCAATTTCTTTTGTCCCGACATTTTCAGAAATAATGGCCGGTACCCCCATAAACATTGCCTCAAGGTGTGCAATTCCAAAACCTTCACTTTCCGAGGGCATGACAAAGATGTTGGATTTTGACAGCAGATAAGGGATATCAGTTCTGTAGCCAGTCAAAAAGACATTATTTTCAAGACCAGTGTCTTTTATAAGTTTTTTTAAAGAATTTTTCTCCGGACCGTCGCCGGCAATTACCAATTGATAATCGGGATGATAATCATATATTTTTCCAAATGCTTTAATTAAAATATCAAAATTTTTAAGTTTTACAAGTCTGCCGCAGGCAAAAATCTGCTTACTGTTTTTATCCTTTTGTAAGTTTGCAAATTTATCTCTATTAATACCATTATAAATTACTTTGTTTGGCTTAACAGCAAGATTATGATATAATTCGACCTGTTTTTTAACTTCCTGTGATACAGAAATATAAGCAGACGTCTTGTATGAAAGAGCTCTATTTAGGATCTTCCGGTGAATTTTTCCGGCTATTCTAGGATTGTGGATATGCACAATTACAGGAATATTCATAAACAACGCAGACAAACGTCCGAAAAAATCAGCAGAAAAATGCATAGTATGTATTACATCTGGGGCAATTGACTTGATAATTTTTCTAAGTTTCCATGCTGTATCTAATCTATGAGTTTTTATATATCCATTTCCCTTTCCAACACTTATTGTCTCTATTCCGCTATTTACAAAAGCTTGGTGCTGCTCACCTATTCCTGCCAGATTTACAATGTAAGGAGTCACGCCATAATGCTTCATATTATTTACAGTTTCAAAAAGAAGATTCTCCACACCACCGTAAGGTAGAGCCCCTATTACATACAAAACTTTCAACAAAATCCCCTATTTAAAAAAATGAGCAAAATCCTTTGCAATTGACAATACCCTTTTGGTCTGCTTTTGCCTGATTGTATTATTGTCAATAAGATTATAATTTTTATCGTACAACGCACCAAAAGTTGACTTATATGTTTCAAATGAGAATACAAAAGAATAATTTTTGTCATATGTAGCACAGCTGTCCCAATTACAGGCAACTATGTAATTTCTTTCAGTCTTATTAAGCATATTGGTGCCTAAGCTGTAATCATAGATATTATTTTTTACTCCCAGTTTTCTCATTAGAGTTGGGACAATATCCAGATGACTTGTCATGTATTTAACTTCTTCATGTCCTCTGCCGGGGATATACATTACAAACGGAACTTTCAGCTGATACTCAGTAAATGCACTATTGTGTCCAAAATTGCCCTCTTCATAAAACTCTTCACCATGATCTGCTGTAATAATAATGATAGTGTCTTTTAAAGAGCCCGACTTTTTCAAGTAATCCAAAAGCTTACTTATCAAATAGTCATCGTAAAGTACAGCATTCATATAAGCATTTTTTAATTTTGTAATATTTTTTTCATTAATAAAAAGGTAATTGGGATCTTCGCTTTCTGATTTAAATTTATTAAACTCCTCGGGAAATTCTTTGGCATGCGGGGCATCAAGGAACATAAAACTAAAAAACGGGTCGTTACTATTATAATTTTTATGCCAATTCACAAAGTCTTTTACTGCATTAGCATCTCTGTATATGGTATCTTTGCCTGGCAAAGAATCTTCAATATATTCTGGAATTTTAACAAACGCGGTTTTCCTGAATTCCGGAAAGGTTAATCGAGTGCTGGAAATTATTCTGAAATTGTAATTCAACTTCTGCAGTGTATCAATAAAGACAGGACTTTGTCTTTCATTTAAAAAGGAATGCCAATAATAGCCATGTATCCCATAAAATATACTAAAAATGCCAAAACGGGATGCATTCCCACCGCTGTAATGATTTTTAAAAACAAGAGCTTTTTCAGCAAAATTTGTAATATTAGGACTCACACTTTTATTAAACATATCAAAACGCCAGCCATCAATCGCGATAAGCACTATATTTGGTAAATTTGATTTGTTGTCTGAAATTTCAATCTTTTCCTTGGGATAATCCAGCCTTGAGTTTTCCTTATTAAAATCTATTCTTTTTTCTTTATTAATATTTATAAAATTACTTGCAAACCCTTTCATAGTTAGAGGTTGGTATAAAGGGTACAACTCTGAATATCTTGTAACACTTATTTTGTTATAAATGTCCGCATAGGCATAAAGAAATTTCTCAAAAGTAGTAATAATAAGCAACAAAACAAAAACTTTCAAAATTATAGATTTTTTAATATGAATTTTGGTGCTCAAAACAAACAATAGCAGCTGAATAAATAACACTGAAGCTATAATAACAAATGCCCCAAGCCATGTACCAGAGCCAAGACTGACAGAATCCCAGAAACCATCAGTAGTAAGCATATTAACAACCATTCCGTTAAAGTGGAAATTATAGAGTCTGAATATAAATAAGTCCACAACACAAAAAATTACAAAGACAGATTGTGCTACTATAAAAATAAAATAAACAATTTTTTTTCTGGGCAAAATAAAAGCTATTATAGCTAAAACAATAAAAATAACAAACTGGAGCATAAATGCTGTCGAAATTAATGCAGTTGGTAAGAAAATCCAACTTAAAGCACTTTCACTTTTACTTGTAAAAACCAAATAAAAGAAAAATATAATAATTGTCACCAGCAAATTCACCAAAATGTATTTTGATAAGTTAGAAAATATATGCCTAAACTTCATTTTTTGTTACTCCTTAAAATTATTAGTAAATGTTAGCCCAGCTGAAACACCAAACATTATCATTGCCAAACCAAGCCACCATGGTAGGTAAAATGATGCATTAGAAAAAGCAGATACCAAATAAGCCAAACATGCCCCCAAAGTAAAGATTATATAGTGATTTTTTGATATTAAATATCTTTTTATTCCACAATAAAAAAGTAATGAAACAAACAACAGAAAAATAGCTGTCCCAATTAAACCAACATTTACAAGCAGCTGAATGTATATATTGTGAGGATGACCAACGTGTTCATATGGACTTGGAGGTATCAAGCCGTATTTAGTGAACGCTTGCTCGTAAATGCCTAATCCGTGACCTATGAAAGGTTTTTTTTTCAAAAGTTTTAGTCCTATAGTCCAATAATCCCATCTGTAATCACTTGCAATTGTTTCAAAGTTTAATCTTGCGATAATCGTTTTAATAAAAATACTGGCAATAATTATTATAGTGAAAACAAAAGGAAGAATTAGTTTTCTTTTAAAAATTATCAAAAAGACAATAAAGGCGATTGCTCCAAACCATGCACTTCTGGTTTTTGAAAGGATTAAAAACAACATAGCAGGCGCAGATAAGCAAAATGTAATAATAAATGAAGTAAAATAATTAAATTTTTTCTTAAATATATCAAACAAAACAAAGTATGAAAACAAACCGATAGCAATATAAACAGTGACCCGCGGGTCGCCCATAGTACCCGTTAATCTACTCACCAAAGAGCCTGGATCTCCGGATATAAAACTTACTCCTGTGTTAAGCTGGTACATTGCATCAATACCTTGAACAGTCATAGACACAACATATATCAATGATAAATAACGAATATTCTCGCTTTTCCTTTGAACAAATCTTGCAGCAATAAAAAATAAAGGAAAAGCTTTCCATAATATGCGAAAAAACACTTCAAAACTTCTGCTGGGATAATAAGATATAAATAATACATTAATAAGCATAATAAAAATAAAAGAAAAAATTAAAAACAAAATTGTTTTATCAATTTGTATAAATGACTCTTTATTATAAGAATTTTTTTTAAATTGAATGTAATCAATTAAAAAAGCAAAAAATAATATCCCGATTCCTGATTGCCTTAAACTTACAGAAATAGGGATAAACAATATAAATAAAGAGAATCCAAAAATATATAAAAAATTTACATCGAACTTACCAAAATAAGATGTTTTCAATACCATTTAAAAAAACCTATTGTAATGTACTAAAATGTCAATTAAATATTCTTACACTAATATAAAAAATAAATTAAGCAAAAAATTAATAATATGATAAGTAAAAGCTTAAAAATTGATGCGGTTTATTTATGGGTGGATGATAATGATTCAGAGTGGCGTGAGAAAAAGAATTTCTATTGTTCTTCAAACTCAAAAAATAACTCTGCTGCCGTTCATGAATGCCGTTTCAGAGACAATGATGAGCTGCGATATTCTCTAAGATCATTAGAAAAATACGCACCCTGGATAAACAATGTATTTATTATTGCAGATAATCAAAAGCCTTCATGGATAAACGAGAAAGAAATTCAAATTATAGATCATAAAGAAATATTTCCTGATTGGGCGACTTTGCCAAATTTCAACTCCAATGCTATCGAATTATGTAGTCACCGTATAAAAAATTTAAATGAGCATTATATGCTATTCAATGATGACTTTATTTTGGGAAACGCTGTTTATCCCGACTATTTTTTCAACAAAAACGGAACACCCAGATCATGGGCGATAGAAAAAAAATCTTCTAAAATCAAAAAAAGCTCGCATGATTATTATACAAAACAAATAATTGAAAAGAAAATGTCTTCCCCTTTTTTATTCAAAGTAAGACACTATCCAAAAGTTTTTAAGAAAACAATTATGTTAAAAATATGGGAGGAATTTAAAGATGAGGTAAGATTAACATTAAAGCACCGCTTCAGATCGAGTACCGACTTAAGAATTATAACTTTTTTCCCGCATTTTGCATATTATAATAACCTCAATGAAATACTGCCAATAAATAAAATTGTCCCGTCATTCAGGTATTTCGGATTTAAACTCCCTCACATTGGAGCATCTTTAGGGGATAAAAATTTTAGGAAAAAACTATTAACAGCAAAATATTTAAAGCCTTTAAGCTTTTGCTTCAATGACGCACCCAAAGCTTCAGGTTATGAAAGAAAATTGCTGATTGATACTTATAAAAAAATGTTTCCTGAAAAATCACGTTTTGAGATTTAGCAAAACCTTTTAAATCAATCCCAATTATTCAAATACCATTCGACAGTAAAATCCAGTCCCTTTTCAAACGTCATTTTCTGATTCCATTTAAGCTCTTTTTTGATTTTCTCACAGTTAATTGCATACCTATAATCATGTCCGGGTCTGTCTTTCACAAAGCTTATCAGTTTTTTATAGTAATCAGGATTTTTATCATTATATTTAGCAACTGTTTCACAGAGCAGATAAACCAAATCTATATTCTTTAATTCATTATCTCCACCAACATTATAAGTTTCACCAACTTTACCTTCATGTACTATTTTCCATACTGCTGAACAGTGATCTTCAACATAAAGCCAGTCCCGTATATTTTTCCCTTTGCCATACACTGGCAATCTCTCTTCATTTAGCATCTTTGTAATCATAAGAGGAATTAACTTTTCGGGATGCTGATAAGGACCGTAGTTATTCGAACAGTTGGAAACAGTGACCGGTAAACCGAAAGTATGATAGTAAGATCTCACTAAATGATCAGAAGAAGCTTTGGAGGCAGAGTAAGGACTCCTTGGATTGTAACATGTATCCTCATAAAAATACCCTTCACTGCTCAAGGAACCGTATACTTCATCTGTACTAATATGATGAAATCTCTTACTGTTAAAATCATCTTTTTTTATCCAAAACTTTCGTGCTACTTCTAATAAATTATGCGTCCCCACCACATTTGTTTTGATGAACTGGGAAGGACCGGAAATAGACCTGTCCACATGGCTCTCAGCTGCGAAATGTATAATGCAGTCGATATTGTGCTTTTCAAAAACCTTTTCAATCCCCAATTTATCACATATATCAACTTTATAGAAAAAATACCTTTCATGCCCGTACGCCTCATATATATCTCCCAGATTAGCTTCATTTCCCGAATAGGTTAAAGCATCTACATTTATTATTCTGCCTTTGAAGTCAGTTTGATTGAAATTATATTTGATAAAATTCGTTCCGATAAACCCGCACCCACCCGTTACCAGAATATTATTATATTTGTTTTCTGTCATATCAGTCATTCCACTGTGTCATAACCATTTCTAAATAATTACCGTACTGGCTGTTTTTGTTTAAATGGACATGTTTTTTCAGTTGCTTTTTATCAATCCATTTATTGTGAAATGCAATCTCCTCGATACAGCCTATTTTAAGTCCCTGTCTTTCTTCAATTGTCCTGATAAAATTACCAGCCTCCAACAGAGCATGATGTGTACCAGTATCAAGCCAGGCGTACCCTCTGCCCAAGAGCTCCACAGAAAGTTTTTTTTCATTGAGGTACTTTTCATTTACAGATGTAATCTCAAGTTCTCCCCTTTCAGAAGGTACAACTTTTTTTGCTATATCTACAACTTTATTATCATAAAAATAAAGCCCCACCAAAGCGTAGTTGCTTTTTGGATTTTCCGGTTTTTCCTGAAGACTTGTAACATTGTTAAAACTATCAAACTCAGCTACCCCGTAGTTTTGAGGATCTTTGACCCAATAACCAAAAATCCTGGCACCCCTTTTATTGCGCACATGCTCAATGCTGTTTTTAAGAAGTGAAGTAAGCCTGTCTCCATAAAATAAATTATCTCCGAGAATTAAACAAACATCGTCATCTCCGATAAACTCTTCGCCAAGAATAAACGCTTCTGCCAGCCCTCTCGGAGTTGTTTGCACTTTATATTTTAATTTTAATCCAAAAGAGCTGCCGTCCCCTAAAAGGTTTTCAAACCTCGGGACATCTTCCGGAGTTGATATAATAAGAATTTCATTTATACCAGCCAGCATTAATACGGAAAGGGGATAATAAATCATGGGTTTGTCATAAACAGGCAACAACTGTTTACAGACAGCTTTTGTAACTGGAAAGAGTCTTGAGCCGGTTCCACCCGCCAAAACAATACCTTTCATATATCACCATTATTTTTGTTTTCATGATTAATATTTGTAAGCTCCCATAGTTTAAGATATTTAAGAAATACAAAATAGTACGAGATAACAGCCAGAATAAACCCATGCATACCGTCAAGAAAACCTTTTTGAAAAAAATATTTTTTAAAAGCTCTATATAAAGGATTAAACAACAGATTATGAAGTCGGAACTTCCTGTTTTTTTCCAGCATCTCCTTAGCAGAAATCCTCGCATAACTATGCATCTTGGCAAAATATTTATCTATCGAGTCACATGGGTAATGAATTATTTTGTTTTTTAACCTTTTTACATTTCCTTCAGTCTTAACTACAGAAAAATTGTTATCCGTTGGAAAAGCTTTATTTCTATCAAATAACCTTATGACAAAGTCATTTCCCCATCCTCCATGTTTTATTTCTTTATTAAAAAGGAAATTTCTCCGTCCGATAGAATAGGCATCGTGCTTAAATCCAGATTTCTTTAAATCATTAATTTCATCAATTAATTTACTTTCCAGAATTTCATCCTGATCCAAAATAAAAATCCAGCTATTGGGAGCCTGTTCAATGGCATATATACATTGTTTGCCATAATTCTCGAAATCGTGATGAATAACTTTTTCAGAATATTTTTTAGCTATTTCTAATGTCTTATCCACACTGCCTGAGTCAACTATAACAAGCTCATCCACACAGGATCTTAAAGAGTTCAGGCACTCATCAATATATTTTTCGCCATTATAAGTCAGTACAACTCCTGTAATTTCGGCGCTCATAAGTATACTCGCATATTTATTTGCTATACTGTTCCTCACAGTGGAGATTTCTCCACTCCACTCCATTCCGGTCGAAATGACACCATTTGGAACTTGAGAGCGCCACAGTCTACCGCCCTCGCCATGACACCTCTGGATACCATCACAATTTCCTGTCACCTAGACAGAAATGGAGAGGTCTCTTGTCAAATAACACAACAGTGTCTCTATATTATAATAATTTCTGGTTTCTATTTAAAATCCCTTATAAATATTGATAGAATTTTATATAGTATTAATATATGTATTTCAATAGATATCATATCTAATTTTCCTCCCAGACATAAATGACGGGGTATCCAGTGCGAGGTGAGAGATGATAATAGGCTCGGGGCAAATTGCAAAAGCTTTTCTTCCTGTCGATACTGAAGATGTACTAATTTTTGCAAGTGGTGTTGCCAATTCAAAATGCAAAGATAAAAATGAGTTTATTCGAGAAGAAAAATTACTTAAAAAAAACCTTGAACTATCAGAAAATAAAAAATTTGTATATTTCAGCAGCTGTGTCCTGTCTGCAAAAGATTACCCTTTAAATGAATACTATCTCCACAAACAAAATATGGAAAGTATAATAAGAACAAAATCGGACAATTATTACATCATAAGACTGCCCCAGCTAATAGGCAATATTTTCAAAGAGCACAACACTTTATTTAATTTTCTATATCACAAAATAATCAACGAAGAATCGTTTTTCATTTACAAAAATGGTTTTAGATATGTTATTGAAGTTAGCGATGTCAGATTGCTCACAACACAATTTATTTATAAGATGCCACCCCGGCAGGTTATCAACTTTGCTAACCCTTATAGATACAGCATTTTTGAAATAGTAAATGCCTTTGAAAAAATTTTAAATAAAAAGGCCTATTATAAGGTGATTGATAAGCATGACAGTTATTATTTGAATTTAGAGAGTATGAAAGAATTAATTAAGAATTTTTCTATTAAAGTATATTTTTCTAAAAAATACCTTGAGGAAAAGTTGAAAAAAAAGTTAATATGATTTTTTGTTAAACACTTAAAATCTTCTGATAAAGATTCTTATATTTTTCATTCATGTTCTTATCACCATATTCTTCAGAAATTTCGAGAGAATTTAAGGAAAACCGCTGCATCTTTTCCTTATTATTTAAAAGAATAACGGACTTATCCGCTACGCCTTTGTAATCTTTAACATTACACAGATAGCCGTTATAATTATCTTTCACCAGCTCCGGTAATCCACCTGCTTTTGTAGCAACAACAGGTAAGCCGTGCATCATTGCCTCAATCACAGAGGTATTGAGACCTTCTTCCTGGGAAGTGGCGGCATATAAATCCATAATATTCATCAGTTCACCAACATTCTCCGCATAACCTGTAAAAATAACACTGGCGGATATATTAAGCTTTTCGGACAATTTTTTCATATCATTTAACAGTTCTCCATCTCCAACAAGCAAAAGCTTAACATTCTTTTTTTCATCATAAATCAATTTAAAAGCTCTGATTAGTGTTTCAAAATCCTTATGCGGAACAAAATTTCCAACACTGCCTATTACAAAATCTCCGGGATTTATATCCAGCTTTCTTCTTAAATCATTTTTCTTATTATCTGAGAACTTAACAACAAAATTTCTGTCTAATCCGCTGTAAATCTTCTCAACAGGTCTTTTTATCCCGTCACTGATAAGAATATTTTTTACAGCATCTGATATTGCAACCAAAGAATCGATATTTTTATTATTGTACTTCCATCTGCTCATCAAACTATTTTTGATATGAAAATCCACTCTGCGGGTATGAACCAGTTTATATTCAAAACCTAAATATTTTAATATTAATGGAGGGGTGAGTGAATGAGCATCATGGGAGTGCACAATATCAGGTTTTACATACTTTATAATCTTTTTCAGATTGATAACGCTGATTGGGTTAATCTCTCCTTTATATGTATAAGGCAGGCAGTTTTTCTTACATTTTTTCATCAGTTTTCCTGACTCATTTCCAGACAGGTAGCTTTCGACACCATTCTCCAGCAAACCCTCATGCAGAAGCAAGGCCTGACGCTGCCCGCCCCTCCATTCAGAACCTGTATCTATATGCAGTACTTTCATACCTCATTATCCTTAAATTGCATTCTGTAAAGTGTTTTATAGATTTCAGAAGTTTCCAGAAGTTCCGAATGTTTTCCCGTATCAGCTATTTCGCCTTTATCCAAAACCACTATTTTATCGGCATTTATCACCGTCGATAATCTGTGCGCAATAACAAAACTTGTCCTATCCTGCATAAGATTTTCAAGAGCCCTTTGAACAATTTTTTCTGATTCTGTATCCAAAGCACTTGTTGCTTCATCCAATATCAAAATAGGCGGATTCATAAGTATAGCTCTTGCTATGGTAATCCTTTGTTTTTGGCCGCCGGAAAGCCTGACACCTCTTTCACCTATTATCGTCTCATATCCTTCAGGCAAATCAGTTATAAATTCATGTGCGAACGCCGCCTTGGCAGCATTAATAATTTCCTGCTGGCTCACATCACCTGTACCGTAAGCTATATTATTGTTAACACTGTCATTAAACAAAAAAGCATCCTGAGATACAATACCGATATTTTTCCTGAGTGAATACACTTTAAAATCTTTTATATCCACATCACCTATCTTTATTGAACCTTCACTTACATCATAAAACCTTGGTATAAGATTAACAAAAGTACTTTTACCAGCTCCACTTGCTCCGACTAAGGCATTTGTAGTACAAAAAGGAAATTCCACATTAATGTCTTTAAGAACATACTCATCATTTTTCGAATATTTAAAAAATACATTATTAAAAGAAATTTTTTTATTTCTAGCGTTACACTCCATAAATCCATCTTTAGACAATATTTCATTATAGGTATCCAGCACTTCATAAACACGGTCTGCTGCCCCAATAGCTGACTGTATTTTTTGATTTGATTCATTTATTTTCTTAAAAGGTTCATACATCATAATTAGTGCAGTCATAAATGAAAAAAAAGTCCCCGGTGTCGACACACCGTTAATAACCTTTAATCCTCCGTAGTAAATAATAACTGCTAAACCTAGTGCCCCAATAAGCTCAAGAAAGGGTGAACTTAACGCAGATACAAATGCTTTTTTTATTTGATATTTCGCAAACCTTTCATTATGCCCTTCAAATTTATCAACTTCTTTGTTCTCTGCAACAAATGATTTTACTACTCGAACCCCTGTAAAAGTCTCCTGAAGAGCAGAATTTAAATCCCCCATCCTTTCCTGACCTTTCTTTGTATATTTCTTAGCCTTCTTACCTACTTTTACAATAATTATGCCAATAAAAGGCAAAACAACAAAAGCAGAGACTGCCATAATATAATCTTGATACACTAATACACAGGCGAGACCTACAATTGTGAAAGAATCCCTGATAATATTGACAAATGCGGGGATGGATGATTGCATCATATTTACATCGTTTGTGATACGTGACATCAGTATTCCTGTTGAATTTTCATTGAAAAATTTCAACGGTAACTTCACTATCTTTACATACAAATCATTTCTGAGACTCTGAATGACCCTTTGTCCAATATATTTCAAACTGAATGTTTGAATAAATCTGAAAATTCCTCTTATAAAATAAATAATAACTATAATAAAAGGCATCAGTACTAAGCCTGTTCTGTTTTCATTAATAAAAATTTTATCCAAAGTTGGCTTTACTATATAGGCTGTTGCACCGCTGGTAGCTGCTACAAAAATCGATGCTACGACAGATAACAAAATCAGCCATTTATAGGGTTTAAAGTAAACCCATAAACGCTTTAGATTACCCAAAATTTGCTCCTAGAAAAATTCTCTTGCATATTTCATAAACTGTTGTAATTATTGATTGCATGCGAGGCTTATATATACATATCCCATTTTGCAAAAGCAAGTGTAAATATTGCGGTTTTTATTCCCTGTCAAACTATAACGGTTATATTTCACAATACATTGACTCACTTATAAAAGAAGCTTCTGAAATTCAAACCAAAAACTTCGATACACTCTATATAGGCGGCGGCACTCCCAGTATAATAGATCCAACAATGCTGGGCAAGCTTTTCAGTGAATTGTTCAAAATTGTTAAATATAAAAATACCGAATTTACCTTTGAAGTTAACCCGGAATCTTTTACTTTTGAACAATTGCAGGTGTTGAGAGAGTATGGTCTTAACAGAATAAGTCTCGGTGCACAATCTTTTGATGATTACATACTTCAATACCTGGGAAGAATTCATAAAAAAGATGACATACTGAAATCTTATGAAATGATAAAGAGTTTCAGCGATCATATTGCAATAAACCTTGATATTATTTTTGACATTCCCGGTATTTCCAGACAAAACACAGAAAATTCACTGCATTATTTAAAAAAACTTCAGCCGGAACATATTTCCGCATACTCTTTCTCCACCGATACCGATTATTTTAAAAATATAGAATCCAAAGACTCTGAAGAGGAATACATGCTGGTAAAAGATACACTTTCACGAAACGGTTACACCCAGTATGAGATATCCAATTACAGCAGACAGAGGTATCATTCCAGACACAATCTCCTTTACTGGGACATGAATGAATATGTTGGCCTTGGGGCTGCGGCCCATTCCATGCTCTATAATGAAAACGGCTGCAGAATCCGCTATTCAAACCCGGCCGATCTAAACACATATCTCTCGGGAACTTTCAGCAAGGAAGTCAATCATATTTCAGAAGAGGAAATGTTTAAAGAAGATATCATCTTTGGTTTAAGAAAATCAGAAGGAATTAATCTTGATTTTATTGCAAAAAAATACGATAAAAATTTTTCCGTATTTATAAACGAAATACAGCTTCTTATTGATGAAAACTTATTAACTGTAAATGGAGATAACATATGTCTTTCACAAAAAGGCTCGCTTTTATTGGACTCTGTGCAGCAATATATCTGGGAATTGTAGTTTTTGGAGTTGTTGGCAATAAGGCTTATGCCGGATGCGCCGGTGACTGCATGAGTTGCCATGCGGAACTTAAAAATTCAGAGGAACACAAATCCCTTAAAACATGTATCGATTGTCACGACCCCGCCGAAAAAAAACCTGATCTGTCTGCAGATTCACTTTTAAATATGCCCCGCGGGGATGAAGGCTGCGGAGAAAATTGTTTTGAATGCCATGACCAGTGGCCCAAAGACGGCTATCATGCCCCGCTTGAAACGTGTCAGAACTGCCACAATAAATCACAAAAATAGTTTCAGCTGCAGTTAACAAGTATTTATTTCAAAGCTAACTCAATAGCAAACCTTAGAGTTTTGAATAAGTACCCCACCCAGCCTCTCCTAATTTAGGGAAAGAGCTTTATCTCCCCTCCTATCAAAGAGTTAGGAGGGGATTAAGGGGTGGTGAAATTTATAAGAATGCATTATTCAAATGTCTTAACCTTTAATTCAGAATTATTTAAATATCTCTCACTTATACCCTGCATGAAACTGCTCAAAGGTCTTTCAAAATGCATTGTAACTCCTCTTAAAGGATGTTTAAACGAAATATTGCTGCAATAGAGAGTCAACCTTTTATCCTCTATCTTTTCATTATACAAAAAATCCTGAAAGAGGGGATGTGCCAGTGCTTTTAAATGTATTCTGACCTGATGCGTCCTGCCGGTATGCAATTCCGCTTTCACCAGGCTGGATTTTTCCCCGATTCTTACCGGATAAAAGGATGTAACAGCTTTCCTGCCACTTTTAAAATTGATTTTATACTTACCCCGCTGAGCTCTTGCCGATAATGGAAGCATACAGGTCACAGCATATTCAAATTTCCCCCTGACAATACAAAGATACTCTTTACGTACCTCTGCTTTTTCAAAAGCTGAACACAAAAATCGGTGGGCATCCTTATTTTTGGCAAAAACCAGGAGTCCTCCGGTGCCTTTATCAAGTCTGTGGACAACATAGATATTTCCGTAATATTCAGAAAGTATTTTCTTCAAGTAAGGAATATTTTTATCATACCTATCTTCCGTTACCAGCAGGCCATGGGGTTTGTCCAGCACAACTATACTTTCATCTTCATATACTAAATATTCTTTAAAAGATGGATTCGAAATCATACACATACACTTTCAGCTGTTTTCCGGATGGTATTTCTCCTGTTTTATCAGCATCAATGACTGCGAAACCGTTTGACACAACCAAAGAGGAAATAAGATGAGAGCCCTGGGAATCGTAAGGAACAGCAAAAAAACGATTATCGTCATACACAATATTTACCCTGTTAAAATGAACACGCTCATTACGTTTGTGAAATTTTCCATTCAGCTCGGCTGTAATTTGCTTATTGTGATACATTTTATACCCCATCATCTTGCGCAAAGCAGGCTGAAGATAAAAATAAGTACAGAAAGCAGAGCTTACGGGATTGCCCGGAAGTGAAAATATAAGAGAGCCATCCCTTTTTCCGAATGAAAAAGGTTTGCCCGGCTTTTGATTAACAGTTGTAAACAGCCAGTTGATCCCCAGTTTTTCGGCGGCATTGGTCATAACATCATAATCACCGAAAGATATGCCGGCTGAAGTAACGATCACATCATAATTTTCCAAACCGGAAAATATATCAATCAGATCCTCCACGTTATCTTTGGATATTCCGATGTATTGGGCATCTATTCCCATATTATCCAATGTGGATTTGATAAAAAATGAATTCGAATCTATAATTTTATCTTCATTAACACCGGCCGAAGGATACTCTAACTCATCACCTGTTGCAATAATGGCTACTTTTGGTTTTCTGTAAACCGGCAATACAGTGGTACCAACGGAAATCAGCCTGGACTGCCTGTATGCATTTACGGGATAGCCTGACATATCAATCAGATCGCCTTTGCCTATATCCTCTCCCCTCTTTCTTATATTGGCTCCCCGTTTTTTCTCTTTGACAATTTTTACTTTACTGTTTCCCTCTTCTTCTGTTGCTTCCAACTCAACGACTGTATCCGCACCTTCAGGAACAAAAGCTCCGGTCATGATTCTGTAACATTCACCCTTATCAATTTTAAGGGAATCTATGTTATCCCCCGCTTTTATAAGCCCCTTGATTTTAACTGCAGCGGGAATTGTGTCTATATCCTCATGCCGAACAGCAAAACCATCCATAGCTGAATTATCCTTTGGAGGGAGATTTCTGCCTGACTGAACTTTTTTTGCAACTACTCTGTTAAGTGAATCAAAAACACTTACTATTTCGGAACCTTTTGTTTCAGATTCCCTTAAAACTGTTTCAAGTGCCACAAAAGGATCAATCATCTCCATACGTCACCACCTTAAAACAATCTGATACTTAATTATTGTTGGCAAAAATACTCGCATTTTGCAAGCAAATTTATTTTATTTTTTGTTACCAAACCATTTCATACACAATAAAACATAAAAATTAACACAATTATTAAACCTTAATAAATATATTGACACGTTATAAAATTTTTCTTATCTGTATGTAATTGCTAATAAAGCAAAATTTAAGTTTAGCTTATTTTTGTTCAGGCAAATTTTACAGGAGGATTTTATGAAGAAGCTTTTTACCTTTTTATCAGTTTTTTTCATCACCGGCATATTTGCACTAAGTGCAAACGCCAAAACACTTGAGCTTGCCATGGATGCTGATCCCGTTTCTCTGGATCCGCACTCCCAGCTTTCAGGGGGAATGCTTCAATATTCCCATATGGTCTTCGATCCACTTGTCAGATGGACTCAGGATATGACTTTTGAACCCAGATTGGCAAAAAAGTGGGAAAGACTCAATGATACGACAATGAGATTTTACCTAAGAGAAGGAGTGAAATTTCACAGCGGTAACGAGTTCACCGCTGAAGATGTGGTCTGGACACTGGACAGATTAAAAAGAAGCCCTGACTTCAAAGGTCTTTTTGAACCGTTTAAAGGTGCAAAGGCGGTGGATAAATACACGGTGGATATTATTACCAAAAAACCTTATCCGTTGTTGCTGAATATGGCTACATACATCTTTCCCATGGATAAAGACTTTTATTCCGGTGTGGATGAAAACGGCAAACCAAAGGATGCCATTGTAAAAGTGGGCGCATCTTTTGCAAATTCCCATGAATCAGGAACCGGTAAGTACAAGGTCACATATCGTGAGCAGGGAGTAAAGATGATTTTGGAAGCCACCGGCTATTATTGGGATAAAAAATCCCCCGGCAACGTGGACAAAATTGTTTTAACCCCTATCAAAAAGGATGCCACAAGAGTAGCTGCACTGTTATCAGGGGATGTAGACTTTATCATGCCTGTTCCTCCCCAGGATTATGCCAGAATTGATAGTACGAACGGTGTAAAATTGGTAACAATGCCCGGCAGTAGAATCATCACGTTCCAGATGAATCAGGAACGCAAAGAGGAACTGAAGAACACAAAAGTACGCCAGGCAATTGTACATGCAATCAATAACCCGGGCATTGCAAAAATACTCATGAAAGGAAAAGCAACTGCAGCCGGGCAACAGTCCCCGAAAGGCTTTCTCGGCCACGTACCTGAGCTGAAGCCAAGATATGATTTGGAAAAAGCAAAAAAACTGATGAAAGAAGCCGGTTATGAAGACGGTTTTGAATTGAGTATGATTGCACCGAATAACAGATATGTTAATGATGAAAAAATTGCAGAAGCAATTGTTGCCATGCTTGGTAAAATCAATATAAAAGTCAATCTCACAACCATGCCCAAAGCCCAATATTGGGCAGAATTTGATAAACAGGTGGCAGATATGCAAATGATAGGCTGGCACCCTGATACCGAGGATTCGGCAAATTATTTTGAATTTCTTCTTATGTGTCCGAGCAAAAAAACAGGATACGGACAATATAACAGCGGAAATTACTGTAACCCAAAGGTCGACAAGCTTATACTTGCTTCCCAAAGTGAAACAGACACAAAAAAACGTGCCAAGCTGTTAAAAGAAGCAGCCCGTATTGTTTATAAAGATGCAGCTTACGTACCTCTTCATTGGCAGCACTTATCATGGGCAGGAAAAGACAATCTGCAGATAAAACCTATTGTAAATGTAATGAATTTCCCATATTTTAGTGATCTCGTAATAAAATAATCAGAAAGCGGGCTTTAATGCCCGCTTCTTTATGAAAAATTTATTGAGGGGAATATTTTGTTTGCTTTTGTAGTAAGAAGAATTGTACAGGCTCTTATTGTGGTTTTCGTCATCAGCATCATTTCATTTGCCATTAAAAGTAATGTCGGTGATCCAGTCAGGCAGATGACAGGTGTATCCGTATCGGAAAAAGAAAGGGATGAGCTGAGGGAGAAGCTCGGATTAAATGATCCCGTTCATATCCAGTATTTTAGATTTATGAAAAAAGCTGTTCAGGGGGATTTCGGGGTATCTTATTTCTACAGAAAACCCGCTGTGGATGTTATTATTTCAAAAGCCCCGGCAACCATTGAGCTCGTATTGGTCAGCTCATTTATAATAGTTTTTCTATCCGTGCCTCTGGGTATTTATTCGGCAATTTATCCGAAAAAACTTTTCTCACGATTTTTGATGGGGGGAAGTATTGTCGGTGTTTCCATACCTGTTTTTCTTACGGCTATCGTCTTAATTTATATCTTTTCCATTCAGCTGGGATGGCTCCCCTCTTACGGACGAGGCGAATTGGTTAATATAAACGGCTGGCAGACAGGTTTTCTAACTGTTAGCGGGTGGAAACATCTAATCCTGCCCAGCATCTCACTTTCTTCAATCATGCTTCCGCTTTTCATCAGACTGATACGCTCGGAAATGATGGAAGTTCTCGAGTCGGAATACATAAAATACGCATGGGCTAAAGGGCTTGATAAATACCGGGTTTGGTTCGTCCATGCTTTCAAAAATACACTTCTGCCTGTGATAACTGTGGGCGGTGTACAGCTGGGGATAACAATAGCTTTTACAATACTTACTGAGACCGTATTTCAGTGGCAGGGTTTGGGTTTTCTTTTTATGGAAGCGGTTGAGCGTTCAGATACATCCCTGCTCATTGCATATCTTATGTTCGTAGGTATCGTAATGGTTGTTGTAAATACATTGGTTGATATAATATACGGACTTGTAAATCCCACAATCAGAGTGACGGGGTCGGGAAAATGATGGACAAAATCAGCAAATTCAGAAACTCATACCTCTGGTACAGTTTTAAAAACGACAAATTTGCAATAGCCAGTTTTTTGGTTTTCATGTTACTGTTAATTATAGCAGTATTTGCACCGATTATTTCACCTTATAACCCTTACAGCCCTGACAATATTTTTATTCTCAATGCCGAAATGCCTCCTTTCTGGATTGACGGGGGAAGCAAAGAATTTCTGCTGGGTACAGACGATCAGGGAAGGGATTTACTTTCCACAATGATTTACGGACTCAGAATTTCAATAATCATTGGCATAGGTGCAGTGCTTTTGCAGGCAGTACTGGGAATAATAATAGGACTAATTTCAGGCTACGTAGGCGGTAAAATAGATTCTTTTTTTATGCGTTTGGCCGATGTTCAGCTTTCGTTTTCATATCTTATGGTGGCAATTTTTCTCAGTGCAATATTCAAAGCCGCTTTTGGTGTCGGCACTTTCGGTGAAGTAGCTGTACCCTTTCTCATAATTGTTATAGGACTTGCCCAGTGGCCTCAGTATGCCAGAACCGTACGGGCTTCTGTATTGGCTGAGAAAGAGAAAGAATACGTGCAGGCAGCGAGGGTTACAGGTTTTGGATCTGTAAAAATTATGTGGTCACATATACTGCCCAACTGTTTATCCCCAATTTTTGTACTTTCAACAATTCAGGTTGCAAATGCAGTAATGAGCGAAGCCGCCCTCTCTTTTCTGGGACTCGGTATGCCTGTAACAAGACCTTCCCTTGGCTCACTTATAAATTCAGGTTTCGAATATATTTTCAGCGGTTCCTGGTGGATCACGGCTTTTCCGGGTATCGTGCTGGTAATTCTTGTATTATCTGTAAACATGCTGGGTGACTGGCTGAGGGATACACTAAATCCTAAACTCTACAAGGGGTAAAGACTCAATGTCCGAAAAGTTGCTTGATGTTAAAAATCTTGTTGTGAATTTCAAAATGCGCAGCGGTGAGGTGACGGCAATTAACGATGTTTCATTCTCTCTGCTAAAAGGTGAAAAATTCGGACTGGTTGGTGAAAGCGGAGCCGGTAAATCTGTGACGGGCTTTTCGATAATAAACCTTATCAGTAAACCCGGATACATAAAATCAGGAGAAATTCTTTTTAAAAACAAAGACCTGGCAAAATTGGATTACGAATCGGTCAGAAAAATAAGAGGTAATCGTATCAGCATGATATTCCAGGATCCGATGATGACACTTAACCCCGTGCTTACCATCGGAACCCAGATGATGGAAACACTGATGGCACACAAAAATATATCAAAATCTGAAGCCAGAAAAATTGCCGTTGAAAAACTAAAAAAAGTCCATATCCCTTCTCCGGAAAAAAGGCTTGAGCAGTATCCCCATGAGTTTTCCGGCGGAATGAGACAGCGTATAATTATTGCTATTTCACTGCTCACTGATCCGGAACTGATTATAGCAGATGAGCCTACGACAGCTCTGGATGTAACAATCCAGGCTGAAATTATGGAACTGCTTCTCCAGCTGTGTGACTCCATGGGTATGGGATTAATTCTCATTACACACGATCTGGCTGTTGTATCCCAGGTTACCGACAGAATGGCTGTGATGTATGCAGGTAAAATTATTGAAGAAGGCAAAACTCTGGAAATCATTGAAAGTCCCAAGCACCCTTACACTGAAGGACTGATTGCAGCGCTGCCTGAAAGTGCAGATACAAAAGAGAAACTTAATCAAATACCGGGCAATATGCCCGGACTGGGCAAAATACCTGAGGGATGCAGTTTCCATCCACGGTGCACTAAAATGATGGACATCTGTTTAACGGATGAGCCTGAATTAAAAGAATATAAAAAATTACACCGTAAAATATCGTGTCATCTTTACAATGAAAAGGAGCTGTAATGCCGGAAACCCCGTTATTGGAAGTAAAAGGAGTTTACAAACATTTTGATATTTCAGGCGGTTTTCTCGATAAGCTCAGCTTTGAAAAGGGCAAGCCTTATCTTAACAAAACTTATGTAAAAGCCGTCAACAATGTTTCTTTTGATATAAATACCGGTGAAACGTTCAGCGTTGTTGGTGAAAGCGGATGCGGTAAATCCACCTTGGGACGGAGTATTATAGGCTTATATAAAATCAATCAGGGTGAGATTTATTACTCCGGCAAACGGATTGATAATTTAAGTGAAAAGCAGATGCTTGATTACAGAAAAAAAATGCAGATGGTTTTTCAGGATCCCTACGCATCTCTTAACCCCAGAAAAAGTGTTAAAAGTATTTTAACGGCACCCCTGAAATTTCATTTTCCGGATTTATCCGATTCTGAAATAAATGATAAAGCCTCAGAAGTGCTGGAGCTGGTGGGTGGTGACACAGCGTGGTTCAAAAGGCTTCCACATGAATTTTCCGGAGGGCAGAGACAAAGAATCAGCATTGCAAGGTCTTTGATTGTAGAACCTGAATTTATAGTGGCTGACGAACCTATTTCAGCACTTGATGTATCCATTCAGGCTCAAATAATCAATCTTCTGATAGAAGCGCAAAATAAAAGAGGGCTGACATACCTTTTTGTTGCCCACGATTTATCAGTGGTGGAGCATATTAGCGATAAAGTGATGGTGATGTATCTGGGGACAATTTGCGAACTTGCAGATACAAGAACGTTATTTTCCGATCCCAGGCATCCTTACACCAAAGCACTTTTCAGTGCAATTCCAAAGCTGGGTACCCCCTCAACCAAACATATCCCACTCAAGGGGGAAGTGCCGACACCTATAAATTTGCCTTCCGGCTGCGTATTCCACGGCAGATGCAGATATGCAAACGAGCGATGCAAAAACGAAGTCCCCGCTCTTATTGAGAAAGACGGCAGAAAAATAGCCTGTCACGGCGTGGAGGAAGGAAGGATTTGAAAAAAGAGGGGCTAAAACCCCTCATAAAAATTAATCTAAAAATGTATACGGATATTCCGTGTGATCTTTATATGTTCCGTTCAGAATTGCAACAACATCTTCCACAAAAACAAGCTCCTCATTGGTAGGTATCACAAAAACCTTTACCTTGGAATCAGGGGTAGAAATTTCAGTTTCACCTGATTTGCTGAAGGTGGAAAGATTTTTTTCTTTATCAATTACTATCCCAAGATTTTCTAAATTCTCCAATGCTTTTTGTCTGATTATACCGGCATTTTCTCCGACACCTGCGGTAAAAACAATAGCATCAACTCTTCCCAATACTGCACAATACTGCCCTATATATTTTTTCAGCCTGTACGACTCTACATCCACTGCAACCTGACAGCGTTTTTCATTCATGTCACAGTGCTTTAATACATCCCTGCGGTCGGTATATTTTCCGGTAATGCCTAAAATACCGGATTTTTTATTTAAAATCGTATCCATCTCTTTCGGTCCTATATTAAGCTGCTGTTGCATAAAAAGCGGTATTGCAGGATCCAGATCACCACAGCGCGTTCCCATAACCGCCCCTTCAAGGGGTGTAAGTCCCATGGATGTGTCCACAGAAACTCCGTTTTTAATCGCAGTATGGGAAACACCGTTTCCAATGTGCATTGTGATAATATTACATTCCTTGGCGGGTTTACCGAGTAATGCAGCCGCTCTTTTTGAAACATATAAATGGCTGGTACCGTGAAAACCGTAGCGCCTTACACCATAATTTTCATACCATTCATAAGGTACAGCATAAGTATAGGCATAATCAGGCATTGTTTGATGAAAAGCTGTATCGAAAATAGCCACATGAGGTACATCAGGTAAAACGTTTTTGGCTGCTTTAATCCCTGCAAGATTAGGGGGGTTGTGCAGCGGTGCAAGATGCTGAACCTCTTCAATAGCTTTAATAACATCATCGTCAAGCATTACGCTTTTCGCAAATTTTTCTCCGCCATGTACAACTCTGTGCCCAACCGCTGATATATCGGTAATCTTATCTATAACAGCAGTATCACCGCTGTCGAGCGTATCAACTATCAGATTTATTGCCGTATTGTGATCGTGACACTCATATTCATCTCTATAAGTATCCCTTCCGGGTACTTCATGAACAATAAAAGAATCGCCGATACCGACTCTTTCAACAACACCTTTTGCGATAACCCTATGCTCTTCCCAGTAATAGAGCTGATATTTTACCGAAGAACTTCCACAGTTTAATGCTAAAATTTTCATCCATAAACCTCCTGAAACTAAGCTTGTACAGCGGTAATAGCCGCTACATTTACAATATCCATATACTTGCATCCTCTGGACAAGTCATTAACCGGTTTATTTAAACCCTGAATAATCGGACCAATCGCCTCTGCGCCGGCTACTCTTTCCACCAGTTTGTAACCTATGTTACCTGCATCCAAATCGGGAAAAATTAGTACGTTGGCATTTCCTGCCACTTCGCTGCCCTTTGCTTTTCTCTCCCCTACACTTTTAACCAGTGCTGCATCAGCCTGTAACTCTCCATCCACTTTCAGATCAGGCGAATTTTGTTTGATTATTTTTAATGCCTCATTAACCTTGTCAATATCAGGGTGACTTGCGCTGCCTTTGGTCGAAAAGGAAAGCATAGCTACCTTCGGTTCTTCTTCCAGAAAAGATTTACAGCTCTCGGCCGTAGCAAGCGCTATATCTGCCAGCTGTGAAGAATCCGGGTTAGGATTCACAGCACAATCGGCAAAAACAAGAGCGCCGTCTTTACCAAACTCTTTTTTATTTGTAACCATGATAAAACAGCTTGATACAGTATTCATCCCTTCTTTTGTGCCGATAATCCTAATTGCCGAACGAAGCACATCCGCAGTAGTGTGGCAGGCTCCCGTAACGCAGCCGTCAGCAATACCTTTTTTGATAAGCATACTGCCGAAATATAAAACGTCTTTCATTGTTTCGAGGGCTTCATCCCTGCTGATCCCTTTCGATTTTCTTATCATGTAGTATTCATCTGCAAATTCATCAAGATATGAGCTTCTTTCAGTATCCATTATTTCGCAGTTTACAGGATAACCCTTCTGCTTAAATAGATCTTTGACATCTTCTTCATTACCCAAAACAATTACTTTAGCCAAACCGTTTTCCGTAATAGTATGTGCAGCATCAATTGTTCTCTCATCATTTCCTTCCGGCAGAACAATAGTCTTTTTTGCCGACTTTGCCATTTCCCAAAACTGATCCATAAGCGACATAATATGCCTCCTAAATAAAATAGTATTTTATTTTTTACTCTTATAAAATCATATATATTCAATGTCAAGCGGTTTTATATTTTTTTCAGTTTTAGTGAAAACGTGAGAGATAAAATGTGAAACGTAAAACGTGCCATCACACGTAACCCAAACCCATGTACCACTCAACCCTTTCAACCTTCTCAACTTTATCAACCTCTTCAACCATCTCAACCTCAACCTGGACTTTCTACCTTAATCTTAGCACTTAGCCCTTAACACTTAATACTAATTCACCATTTCACCCGCTTTTTTATATGTTGCAAAAGAATTTTAAAATGATAATATTGGCTTTTTTCAAAGGCGGAAAGTAAATGATAAACCGTTTAAAAGGAAAAACCTGGGAGTATTTTGCTGATACCTCCCTTTTTTTTGTGGCTCTTTTGTGGGGAAGTACTTTTATCATAATCAAGGAATCCCTTGAGAGTATGAGCCCGTACCTCTTTAATTTTTACAGATTTCTGATTGCATCTGTATTACTTATAATACTTTCCATTATATTCAAAAGAAAATATAAACGGGGTGTTATCAAAGGCGGTTGCATTCTCGGAAGTGCCCTTTTTCTTACTTTTACTTTCCAAACAGTTGGAATAGGTCTTGCCCCGGCATCAATAGCCGGATTTTTGACAGGTCTGAACATTGTTTTTGTCCCGATACTCTCAACGGTATTCCTCAAAAAGTATCCTCATCCAATGTCCTGGGTGGGGGTTTGCGTATCACTGGCCGGACTGTTTTATATAACATCGGGCAGCGGTTTCTCTTTCAGTAAAGGTGAAATTATTCTGCTGCTTAACGCTTTTTTTCTTGCTGTTCATGTGATACTGACAGATTATTATTCCAGAAAATTCAGTGCTTTTGAGCTTACAACGGTTCAGATGACTTTTATCGCCTTTGCATCTTTTATACTGATCCTGCTGATGGATTCAGGCAATTTCAACTTCATTCCTGATGTTCAGAACATTTTCGCACTGATGTTAACAGGGGTTTTTGCAACAGTTGTCGCTTTTTTTATACAAACATCCATGCAAAAATATACAACGCCCACAAAAGTTGCCATAATCCTGTCCATGGAACCGGTTTCAGCCCCGTTTTTCGGATATTTCATAGCCGGGGAAATACTTAAAATCAAACAATATATTGGTGCATTTTTAATGTTCTCTGCTATGATAATCGCTGAAACAGGAACATCTCTTAAATGGAGAAAGAAAAAATGCTGAAAACCTTTTCCGTACTTCTTGTGGGAATTGTTTCCATATCATTTGCCGCTATATTCGTCAGATTCTGCGCCGATGTTCCTTCCCTTATGATTGCCACTTACCGTTTAACAATTGCCTCAATAATTCTTGCGGTAATATACAGATTAAGAGGGCATACTTTCGGCAGATTGAACAAAAAGGATTTTTTACTCTCTATGCTGAGCGGCATCATTCTTTCAATTCACTTTGTCAGCTGGTTTGCTTCTATAAAAATGACCTCAGTGGCAAGCAGTGTGGTACTTGTTACCACAAATCCTATTTTCGTTGGAATTTTTTCATGGTTCATACTGAAAGAAAAACAGAGTCCTGCTCTAATTGCCGGTATAGTTCTCTCTTTTCTGGGCAGTGCGATACTTGCTGTGGGTGACGGCGGACTGCACAATCTGGCTATGACAGACAAAACAGCCCTTATAGGTGACGGACTTGCGCTGCTTGGCGCAATAGCTGCAAGCGGCTATCTAATACTGGGGAGCAAAGTAAGGGAAAATGTGGACTTACTGACATATATCACCATTGCATACGGATTCAGTGCAGCGACACTAATTGTTACCTCACTGTTGACGCAAACTCCGTTTACAGGCTATAATCCGTCTTCATATATTTTTATGATTTTACTGGCAGTTGTGCCCCAGCTGTTAGGACATACTTCTTTCAATTGGGCGCTGAAGCATTTAAAGACAAGTATGGTTGCTATATCTATTTTAGGCGAGCCTATAGGAGCATCCATTCTTGCTTATTTTATATTTGAAGAAAAGCTGGGTATATTTCAGCTGGCAGGTATGATACTGATTTTTGCCGCTATAATAACAGCTTCCAGAAGAGGAGCAAAGGAAAGCTAAATGTTTCCATATCTTTTTGAAATCGGTGGTTTTCAGATCCGTGTATACAGCGTAATGTATCTGATAGCCGTTTTAATTGCACTGTACTTTGCACGCCAAAAAAGCAAGAAAATGCAAATAAATCCCAATTACACGGAAAATATTGTTATTTTTGCTTTCCTGGGGGGTATATTAGGGGCAAGGATTTACTATGTTCTGTTCAAATGGGAGTATTACTCGCAGTTTCCCTCGGAAATCATTGCAATATGGCACGGCGGTCTGGCAATACACGGTGGGATCATAGGTGGAATTATTACTGCATATTTGGTTGGAAAACACTATGGAATAAAACTGTTCACATTTGGTGATATAATACTTCCCTTTTTACTGCTGGGACAGGGGATAGGGCGATTTGGAAATTTCGCCAACGGAGAAGCTCACGGAGTACCTGTAATAACACCTCCTTCCATTATTTTCAGAATGCAAAACATTTTTCCTGAATTCTGGCAAAAAGTATTAAATACGCTGAATCTGTCAAACACTCCTGAAGGGATGAACAAACTGGCAGCAATGATTGATAAGAATAAGGAAATCTTTATCAATTTTCAGGGAAAGATGTATGAGTTAAAGGAATATGTATCATGGGGGATCAGCTTTCCTCCAAAATACAACCCGCCGGCATACCAGGAATTCGGCACACTGGCTGTACACCCGACATTCTTTTATGAAATGATTCTGAATGTTATATTTGCATCTATACTGATTTACTTCTGGAAGAATGACGACAATATCGGTAAAGGTTTCATAACCGGACTTTATCTAATATTTTACGGTATTATACGTTTCTTTGTTTCATTTTTCAGGGCTGATGATCTTATGATGTTGATGTTCAGAGCGCCGCATGTGGCAAGCTTTGTTATGATTATAAGCGGTATTATAATAATAGCGGTTAAAAGGAGGAATACATGAAAACAAGAGAAGATGCCGAAAAACTTTTAAAAGAATATACAAAATCCGATTCCCTGTTAAAACATGCTTATGCTGTGGAGCAGGCTATGCGCTCATATGCTTCAGAATTCGGTGAGGATGTTGAAAAATGGGGTATCACCGGTCTGCTGCACGATTTTGACTACGAACAGTATCCTTCTGCTGACCAGCATCCGTTTAAAGGTGCTGAAATACTTAAAAACAACGGCTATCCTCAGGATGTTATCGATGCTGTTCTATCTCATGCTGACTATACAGATGTTAAAAGGGAATCGCTCATGGCAAAAACACTTTTTGCTGTGGATGAACTATGCGGTTTTCTTATGGCATGTGCTTACGTGAGACCTGATAGAAAAATCGAGAATGTAAAAACAAAAAGCGTAAAGAAAAAGCTAAAGGATAAATCGTTCGCAAAAGGCGTCAATAGAGACGATATTGAAAAAGGAATAATAGAACTTGATGTGGATAAGGACGGGCATATTGAGTTCGTTATAAAATCATTATCCGAAATAGCGGATAAGCTGGAAGTGTGACAAAACACTTATTTCCCGTACAGAAAATATCTGTCTAGCTTATTTTTCAGTCTGCCGTTAACTCCCTTAACGGTTCCCACAGGTAAGTTGTCATAAAATGCAAACAGATTATTCCCTTTTAACGGAGGTACTTTATTGATATCATGGCCCTTAAGGTAATTATCGGCTTCATCGATACTCAGCCTTACTATGTAAGGCTCCTTTGCCGAGCAACCGAATTCCCATAAAAACTGTGAAGAAACCTCAATATCATCTCCTGCAAATTTTCCCGATTTTAAGCCTGTTTTGAAAAATTTTATGCCGGGATCAATGTTATTCTCCATAAAAATCAAACCTTTTACTTCTCTAAACACCCCCGGTGGCAGTTCTTTATTAAAAAATTTCTGAAAAGTTTGAGTATATTTGTTTTTTGACTCTTTTCTACTGGCCTTCTGCTGCATTGCCCCCGGTTTCCTTAAAGCAGCAGAGAAAAATCCGTCATAAGTGGTTCGCTGCATGTTATTTTTCATATTTTCTATTTCGGGAAGAATTCGAAATACATTATCATCAATTCGCCCATCCCCGCTGAGTCCCTTATATGCAAAATCAGCCTCAAACCTGATAAATTCGATATCCTGGTATTTGTCTAAAAGGCTTTTGATCACACCTTCGTTCTCTTCAACGGAAAAAGTGCAGGTGGAATACACCAAAACGCCGCCAGGCTTCAGAGCCTCATAAGCGCTAAAAATCAACTCAGTCTGCAGCTTTTGCATTTTTTTCACTAAATCTTCAGACCAATTCCGGCTGACCTCAGGATTCCTGAATATTTTATTTTCATTGCTGCACGGTGCATCAAGAAGAATGCCGTCAAAAGTTTCTGGGAACATTTTTCCAACCACCCTTCCATCGACAGAAGTGGTTTTAACATTCCATGCACCGTATTTCTCCAGATTGAAATGAAGTGATTTTAATCTGGATTTGGAAACCTCATTTGCCACAATCAAGCCTCTTCGGGCAATTTTTTCACTTAGACCGGTAGTTTTCCCGCCGGGTGCAGCGCACATATCCAGTAAAACGGGCTCCTCATTGTTTTTTAAAGCACGGGAAAGCATATCCACAGGTATTATTGACGAGGGGTTTTGTATGTATATGCCTCCGGTTAAAAAAGCTATCGTATCAGAAACAGGAATATCATCCGTTAATTTGTAAAAATCACCAAAATAACGGTCGGGTAAATATTTAATTCCCCTGTCGTTCAGCTCTTTTAAATAATTAATATTTCTGACAGAATTGATTCTAAAATACTTCAAGGGCGGCAGCTGTAAAGCCTCGTGAAATCCGCTGAACTTTTCACCCAATAAATATTTGTATTTATCTTCAAATCGTTTTAAATTGATAATGGACATATTAATTCATTAATAGATAATTGTTGAAACAATTGCAATAATAATCAGCCGTGAAGGCTGCATGCGGGGAATTTTTTGGCTAAACAGTCATTTAAAATAATTGTAAAAGGTGTAGTTCAGGGAATAGGATTCAGACCCTTTATCTATAAACTTGCCAGAAAATATAATTTTAACGGTTTTGTCAAAAATACGAAAAACGGTGTGGAAATTCTTGTATCTGATGCCACTATAAATCAATTAGAGCTTTTTTGCCGGGATATTAAAGATTTATCCCCGGCTGGAGCAATAATAAGAGATATTGAGTATAAACAGTGCGAAAATACCAATTATTCAGAATTTAAAATCAGAAAATCAGAACACTCCGAAGGACTGACGGCAATTCCTCCTGATCTGTCTATATGTTTTGACTGCATAAAAGATATTTCTGAACCTGACAACAAACGTTATAGGTATCCATTCACAAATTGTACAAACTGCGGACCGAGATATTCCATCATTAAAAACATACCTTATGACAGATCCAAAACGACAATGGCGGAATTTCAGATGTGCGAATCGTGTCTGATCGAATATGAAGATGTTCTCGACCGCAGATATCACGCTCAGCCTGTCTGCTGTCATGTTTGCGGTCCTCAGATCATGTTAAACGGGCAAGCAGGTGAGAATGCTTTTAAAGCTGCTGCCGCGATAATAAATGAAGGCGAACTTCTCAATTTAAAAGGTCTCGGAGGCTATCAGATCATCTGCAACGCCGCTGATGATAAGGCAGCAAAAAAACTCAGAAAACTAAAAAACAGAAAAAACAAACCCTTAGCCTTAATGGTAAAAGATGCCGATACATTGAGAAAACATATCAGCATTGACAGCCAAAAAACCATCAAAATCCTTGATACACCTTCTGCACCTATTGTTATAGAAAATTGGGGTAAACTCCCAGTATCGGGATTCATAAATCCTTCTGGGGAGAAAATCGGCATTATGAAAGCTTACACGCCGCTTCATTACATTCTTTTCAATTATCTGAAAACGGACTTTATAGTAGCAACCAGCGGCAACCTGGCGGATGAGCCCATCTGTATAAATGAGCAGGAAGCATACGATAAATTATCTCATTTCAGCAAAAATTTTCTCACCCATAACAGACCAATTCACACCAGAGTAGACGACTCAGTCATCACAACGGCCGGAAGCAAAGAGTATATGCTCAGACGAGCACGGGGGTATGCGCCTCTCCCTGTTATCTTGCCTGAGAAGACACATTTGTGCATTGCGGGAATGGGAGCCCATCTTAAAAGCAGCATTACACTGGCAAAAAACAACTACGCTTTCACAAGTCAATACATAGGAGACCTTGACAACAGCAAAACAACAGATTTTTACAAAGAGGTTTATGAAAAGATGAAGCGACTTTTCGGCCTCAAACCTGAAATTTTGCTGACAGATCTCCATCCGGATTATTTTTCTTCAAAATTTGCCAAAAAAATCTGTACAGGAAAAATTGTAACCATACAGCATCACCATGCGCATCTATATTCATGCATGGCTGAACACGGTATTACAGACAATGTTATAGGCGTTATATTTGATGGAACCGGTTTGGGCAGTGACGGAAGCATCTGGGGTGGTGAGTTTTTTCTTCTCCAAAAAAGTCTCAGCAGGCAATTTCATCTGAAAAATTATCTTCAGCCGGGCCTGGACTCTGCAGCAAAACATCCTGTCCGCATGCTTACAGGTTATCTGCATCAGATGAATCTGTTAAATGAGCATATCGATAAAATTACACCTTTAATCCGGCAAAATGAGATAACTCTGATAAAAAAGATGACAGACAGAAAACTCAACAGTATCCCCACTTCAAGCGCAGGCAGGCTTTTTGAGGCTGCCGGAACTCTTTTGACCGGCGAAACAGTAAATGAGTACGAGGGTTTCACCGCTATTCTTTTGGAAAATATAATTAAAGATAAGCAAGCATCCGAATACTATCCGTGGGATTTAAAGAAAGACGAAATTGACTTTAAAAATTTCTTTGAAGGAATGCTGCACGACCTTGATAAAGATCTTCATCCCGGAGTCATATCAAAGAAATTTCACAACAGTGTAGCAATGATGATAACAGATATATGCAGCAAAATCCGGCAGCAAAGCGGATGCACAAGTGTTGTTTTAAGCGGCGGCGTTTTTCAGAATATATATCTTTTGGAAAAATCGGAAAAACTTCTGCAGAAAAACGGTTTCAACGTTTATATCCATAAAAATATCCCCCCAAATGATGGGGGGATTTCATTGGGACAGGTTTATAAATATATACTGGATAACCGTTAGATATTTCTTTCCACCTTTTGAAGCCAGCCTTCAGGCGCTTCATATTTGCCCGTCTGAATTCCTGTATATAAATCATAGATGTATTTGGTAATCTCGCCCACTTCGCCGTTGCCCACTGTCAGCTTACCTCCGTCCTCAAGCAGATATTCCCCAACAGCTGAGACCACAGCTGCTGTGCCGAATCCACCGGCTTCTTTAATATCACCGTTTTTAATTTCTGAAATAAAATCATCCACCTTAACCCGTTTTTGGACAATATCCAGCTGAAGTCTTTTTTGCAATTCTATGACAGACTCGGAAGTAATGGAACGCAGGACTGTGTCTGTAAACTCAGGAATAACAACACTATCATTACGGCTAATATGAAAATGATTCATGGAACCGGCTTCATCGATATAAGTATTTGTATGATCCAGATACAATACCTGATTGGCACCGTTTTTGTAGGCATATTCGCCAGCCTGAAGTGAGGCAGCATAATTGCCGGAAGCTTTTACATGCCCTGTGCCTCCGGGAACAGCACGATGATACTTTTTAGTTATCAATAGTTTTATTGGAGAAGTAAAGCCTTGGGGATAGTACGGTCCGCTTGGAGAAAGAATTACTGCAAAAGTATAAGACGAGCTGGGAAACACGCCAAGTGAATCTTGTGTGCCAAAAACAAAAGGTCTTATATAAAGTGAAGCTCCCTGTTGCACTGGAAACCACAATCTGTCCGTATCAATCAGTGCATGAACAGCCTTCATCTGGATATCCTCGGGGATTTCAGGCATACACAAAACACCGGCAGATTTATTTAATCTTTTTGCATTTTTGTCAAACCTGAATGTATAAATCTCTCCATCCTCATGCATAAATGCCTTCGCACCCTCAAAAATGGACTGTGCATAATGCAAAACAGTAGCACCTGGTGAAATACTGAAATCAGAATAGGGCACGATACGGGCATTTTCCCACTCACCATCTTTATAATCCATAAGGAACATATGGTCAGTTCTCAGCTGTCCAAAGGGAAGAGTTTTTTCAGGCTTCAACTGATTATTTCTTCTTTCATTTGAGGATTTTAGATTATATGCAATTTTCATAAAGCTATGCTCCTGTATCGTTTAAAAAAAACGGATATATTTTTGTGCTATTGAATATTATTAAGCGATATTTAAAATGTCAAGAAAATCCAAATATCAAAACATATTAAATCATTTATCGCTATCCAATCCTAATGTAAAATTTGAAAAATTATTTAATTTCCATATATATAAGCTCACTCTTTTCCCCATCGAACAGCCCTCCGCTGTATGTGCGAAGAAGAAAAACATAAACCTTGCCGAAACGCTCCTGTAAATAATAATCCACTATAACCGGCTTAAAAACATCAGATTCCCACACTCTCCGAAGCATATTGCCTTCCCATTTGTAACCGCCGAACTGGGAATCGGTAAACTTATCAAAGTTGGGAAGAAAACTGGCAAAAGGCTTATTTTTAATCATATAAAGCACTTTATCTTTAGTAACAAAAACCCTTCCTTTCAGATAATTTTTGTATTTCGCCAATTCAAAAGGTTTGTCCGCATAATCTTCACTGCTGAGCTTTTGCTTTATCTCTTCAGAAATCACAAAATAATTTGGTGTATCACCAAAACGGACGTTACTTTCATAGATTTTCTTTCCGGACTCGTATATTTCCAGATTATAATCATCGTCGACGTAAAAGTTTTCCAACTTTTTATCACCGTCGATATTACCCATTCCAAATCCAAACACACCAAATTCGGAAGTGTTCGGTATGGATTCACCTCTGTGGAAACCGGTATCAAATGCGTATTCATAAATATTGCCATAATACTCGCCCTTATATGAAACACGCTGGCAAAAGATTTTCTTTTCGTCATTTACAAGACCTGTTCTGAATAAAAACGGAATATCCGATTTAAGAAGTTTAAATCTCCCTTCTTCTGCCGAATACTCGAATATCATCGATTTTATCGACCGTGTATTTGAAATATTGGATACATATATTTCATCATGTCCGTTTTTGTTCAGGTCTGCTACTTCAATACTGACAATTTCATCAAAGTCACCTTTTATCTCATCTGCACGGGCAAAGCCTTTGGCTTTAAACTTGTAAATATCAATCTTTTCATCCCCGGCAGCAACAATATAATCAAAATTGTCTTTATAAATATTTCCCACTGCAATGGATTTATATTCAGCATCTATCGGGCTGCTTCTAAGCAAATCCACTGTGGAGGATTTGCCGGATTCTGCAGTTGCAGCAATATCTGCATAGTAAAAAGATCTGATTTCCTGCTGATTTGCGTAAATGTCAGCGGTAATCCCACCCTGTTTATCCTGAATGAATTTTATGCCATATTCAGGGTTTTCAGATATTCTAATGTTTTTGGCACCACTCATCTCCTGTTTTAACAAAAGCTGCAATCGCTGACCAAAATTCTCAAAAGTAACCGAAACATCAAAAGGGGGATTAACCATAACAAGATCCGCTTTTTTAAAAGGTTTTTCCCGGCTCACAATATCAGCTGTACTGTATTTCTCAAACAACTTATCTATCTTTATCTTTCCGACCTTTTCTTTCTTCTTTCCAAGAACTTCCCCTGTAATAGGGTGCTTGATGACTTCAGATTCTCTATAAACATTATACACTTTCCCCGGATAAGCACCATCTTCTGCAGTAAGATCAGTATAAACCTCATCGGAAGAAACCTCTATAATATAACCGCTTTTGCCGGCAAAGAACGCATCAATATCTTTTATAACCGGTTCAAATCTGGCAAAAGCCATGACCGGCAAAATCAGCAGAAATATCGTAATGATCTTTTTCATATTAAACCTCGTTTCAATAATATTATACATATCTTTAACATGTTTCATAAAACCATGCAAAATAAAATTGCCTGAATATAAGTTGGTTTTACCGCACAAAAAGTTCAAAAAACATTGGCCACATCAGTTGTTGAAACATATTTTGGTCTTGTCTGGCATCACCTCAAAAATCATATAAAAGTATTGTTTTACATATACTTAGCTAACATGACACTGATTTCAATGTAATTTGCACAAATGAAGCAGCCGATGTTTGAGAAACGTACTGCCGATTAGCGGTCACACCCTGTGTTGGAATGTAAATATGGATAAATATTTGCAAATAAAAACAATTATGAGAGGAGGGTGTAGACGGTTAGCGGCAGTAGTTTCGAGTTTCGGCTGCGAAATGCGTGCAAATTACATTGAAAAATATTTGCACTGCTAGCATCGGTCGAAAACCGATAAATTTGTGTACACAATAAAAAATGGGAAGGTAAAACAGCTATACACATTGACTTTACAGCATTTCTCCTATAATCTTCAGCAATGATTACAGCCTTTGCTCTTGTTTTTACAGGAATCTGCGTAGGTTTTCTCAGCGCTCTGCTGGGAATCGGCGGAGGAGCTTTAATTATTCCGGTAATGGTGATAGTATTCGGTTATCCCATACATACGGCTATTGCAACCAGTCTTATAGTAATTGTTGCAACAAGCTCAAGTGCAGCTTCTGTAAATGTCCTAAAAGGACTGGTAAATATACGCCTTGGTATATATCTTGAAATGATTACAGCTGCCGGTGCTGTTGCAGGCGGCTTAATCAGTACAAATCTCCCTGAAAAACCTCTTATGCTCTCATTTTCCATTTTCCTTTTGATAATGGCATTCTTATTTTACAAAGGAACCCGAGCCAAAGATGTTATGGAATATCAACAAAAAGACACTTCCGGAGTATTTCAGGCAAAGTTTTACGATACCCAAAAGAAGGATTATGTAACTTACAAAGCAAAAAATATTCCTTTAACCACACTTCTGTCAGGTTTTGCAGGCTTGATCTCCGGTTCGATGGGGCTTGGAGGGGGTATTTTCAAAGTACCGGCAATGAACGCTGTGTCTAAGTTACCTATGAAAACAGCCACAGCCACAAGTAATTTTATGATAGGCATGACTGCTTCGGCAGGAGCTCTGATATATTTTAAATCGGGTTATGTCCAGCCTTTGCCTTCGGGTATGATGGTTATTGGAGTGGTTCTTGGTTCAAATATTTCGGCTCGAACAGTCGGCAAAATAAAAGATGCTACAATAAAGAACATATTTTTGATATTCATAGTTTTTGTGGCAATTCAGATGCTTATAAGGTCGCTGGGTTAATAATGAAAAAAGTTCATATTACTACGTCAAAAATTCTCACATACGGAACAGTTCTGAGTCTTCTTCTTATTGTTTTGGCTTTGATTGAAATGCTTTTACTGCATACATCCATTGAAACCTACTCATCGGTTGATATTCTCCCCATTCTCAACGGACTTTTTTCAATGAATCCCACAGATACATTGTACAGCGCACTTCTGGTGATAATTTTTACCCCGGTAGCCAGTTTGATATATTTAACCTTCTTTTTCTTGATAGCCAAAGATATTCCTATGATTATTTTTTCTTTTACAGTGCTGTGTATAATTGTATCAGCAGTAATAATGGGGCTGGGAAGTTAAAATCATTTAAGACTTATCACAACCATGGTTACATCGTCCGTCTGGTCTCTGTCTCCCCTGAATTCAATGAGTGTATCCAGAATATATGACTTAAGTTCAGAGGGGTCTTTAAACATCACTCCGCATAGTGTCTTTTTCAGATTTTCAATACCGAAAAAATCTCCATAAATATTCTGTGTATCCGTTAAGCCATCGGTATAAGCAAGAATTGTTTCATTACCTTTCAGCTCAACCGTAAATTCTTTGAATGAATACTCGGAAAATACCCCCAGAAGCGGATCTCCGCCGGTAATTTCATAAGCTTCTTTACCTTTGTCACATATTATAGGAGGGTTCTGACCGGCATTGGCATATATAATCCTATTGTTCTTTGTATCCACTCTCATATAAATCATGGTAATGATGAATTCCAGTTTTGCCAAATCATCGTACATTCCCCTGTTAATGTGTCCGAGAATTTCCGCAGGAGATAACTCTCCTCTGCTGTTTACAATGCTTTTTATAAGACTTCTCACTTCGGACATGACAAGAGCGGATGCAATATTATGCCCGGAAACATCAGCCACAACAAAATCAAAACCGTCTTCCGTAACATTGAAAAAATCAAAATAGTCCCCACCCACATATTCAGAAGAAATACAGGTTGCATCAACCTTAAGTCCTCTTACTTCAGGAAATTTATCCGGCAGGAGTGAGTTTTGTATCTCTTTGGCAATTTGGAGCTCTTTGGAAATTTCGCGCATCTTTATAAGCTGCTCTGTCTGTTTACTGTTATCAATCAAAAAACCCATCTGGTTTGCAACACTCTGCAGAAGATCAAGGAATTCATCCGTAAATAGCCCTTTATATTCCTTTGAGAAAAATGAAAGCATCCCCTGCAACCTGCCCCCGATAATAATAGGGGTGTGACAGAAAGAAACTATACCGTGTCTTTTTAACTCAGAAGAAAACTGATTCAGCTCTATATGGTCTATATCATTAACAGCAAACTGCTTTCTAAGTTTTACAGCTTTTCCTATATAAGAATGCTCAGGCTCAAGTACCCTGTAACTGGAAATAAGCCCTCCGGTCATATCACCCACATAAGATACAGCAACAAGCTTTTCCTCTCTGATATTTCTCAGAATTACAAGGTCAAAACGGAATGTTTCCTTGATAAGTGAAAGTGCTCTGTCAATCTTTGACTGCAAATCTCCCACTCCGGCAAAAACCTTTGAAACATCAAGCAGGAGATTAAGCTCTGATAATCTTTTTATGAGTGTTTCCCGCGATTCTGTGACACTCAGTGAAACAAGATCCTTAAACACATCCATTACTTTCTGTTCCTTTGAACCGATCATATCCATATATGAATTTAAAATCAGTCTGGCGGCACCCGGTCCAACAGCTTCTGACAGATATTTTTCAGTCAATGACTTAATCTCTGTAATTTCAAAAGCATTCAGTTCACCACGCTTTTTATCAATGGATTCAAGATATTCATCGATTTTATTAGCAGCATATTTTTCACCAAAGAAATCTTTCAGAATATTTTGCATATCATCCACACCAAGTCCCGAAATCACCGCTTTGGACCTGATAAATCGCTCCAGTTTCAGTGCTTCCACGCATGCTGTAGCGGTTTCTTTTTCCGATTCACTCTGTTTTGAAAATATGGAAACTCCGAAAAAGAAGATAATATTAAGAAGCAGACTCCAGAAAAGTGAATGCGACCACATATCAAACCCGGAAAGCCCGAATAAGGCTGTCGGATTAAACAGGTATATTCCGAATAACCCGTCGTAAAGAATACTGTCAGGCAGAAGCCCGGCTTTTACAACAAATGGAATAATAAGTGTGTAAAACCATATCACAAATCCTGCAATAATCCCGGCAATTGCACCTTTTTCATTTACTGTTTTGAAAAACATGCCGCATATAATAATCGGAGCAAGTTGAGTTACCGCCGCAAAAGATGTAAGACCGAGGCTCACAAGTGAAAATGAGTTGCCCACAAAATAATAATACAAATATCCAAGCAGAATAATCACAATTATCATAAGTCTTTTTAAATTAATAAGAATAGAGCCGATCTTTTTTCTAACAAGAATACGGACGAAAAACGGTAAAAGTATATTGTTCACAAACACCGTCCCAAGACTGACCGAAGCAATAATAACCATTCCTGTACTGGCAGCTATTCCGCCCAGATATACCAGTATTGCCCAGAAGAACTGTTTTTCTTTTAAAAATATCGTTAAAGAATAATAATCGGCATTACCCGAATTCTGAAAAATAATTATGCCCGCAAAAGCAATAGGTATTACAAACAGATTTATAAGAAAAAGATACAATGGAAACAAGTACATTGATTTGGGTATATGACGCTCATTGAGATTTTCCACAACAGCCATGTGGAACTGCCTTGGCAGGAACATTACAGCCATCATACTCATAAGAATCACAGCCAGCCACTCGGAGGGTGAAGCGGCTGCTCCCTGAATAGTGGCAAGGGAATAAAACTTTCTTTGAACCTCGATATTGTCATTATTTATCATCTGTGTGAAGATGTCGGAAACACCATTAAACATCACAAAGGTGATCATAAATCCTGCCAGCAGAAAAATGGACAGTTTGAGAATCGATTCAAAGGCAATTGCACCAACTAAGGCAGGGTGTTTACGTTTATCTCCAAAATGCCTCGTACCAAAAACAGCTGAAAAAATGGCAATAAAAAGGGCTACGTAAAACGATTCGTCTTTAAAAATATTAGCCTCTCTGACAAGCTCATATCCGAGCATTATCTGAATGGTATCGCTCATAGATTTCAACTGCAGAGAAATATAAGGAATAACTCCCAGTAAACAAAATATAGCCGCAACAATACCAAGGATATTGGATTTCCCATATCTGAAACTGATGAAATCCACCAATGATGTTATGCTGTACTCTTCAGAAATCCGTACCATTTTCCGGAGCAGAAACCACCACGTAAAAATTACAAGAGTAGGCCCCAGATAAATTGCCAGAAACTCAATCCCGTGAGTAGTAAACCTTCCCACAGAACCATAATAGGTCCAGCTGGTGCAGTATACTGCCAGAGTTAACGTATACACATAAGGATTGTTCAGGAATGCAGGATTATTTTTATAAATTTTCTCAGAATAATACGCTACAACAAACAGTAGAATAAGATAACTGAATGTCACACTTGCCAGAACAGGCGGACTAATCATTTTCGTCTCTGTCTATTTTTTTAACAAACACATACACTATCAGTATCGAAAACAGCCATCCTATTATCAGATAATAATAAATTAAAGGGATATTAAAAATAAGCTGAAATTTGTCAAAAATAAGGAGAAAAGGAAAATTTATCATAACAAATCCCATGAAAAAAAACAAAAGCCAGAGATATAAAACCTTCTTCATAGATAAAATATACCACTTACAACTTTGATTTAAAAGGGGTTATCAAAACAAATTAATATTCAAGTTTCGCACTTGCGCATATTATAAGTCTTTGCGAGGAGTTACAACAACAAGATAATCTCTCTTTTTATATTATTTTGAAATTGCCACAGCCGAGCACTTAAGAATTTAAGTGCTCGATTTCGCATTGACCAAATTAAGTGCGAAGCTTTATTTAGTATTTTAAATTTAGATGCACGGTTTTAAGAGTTTTACATAAGTAGTACACATACACGAAACTCTCGGTGCAAAATGAAATTCAGTTTGTTGTTAAAATTTATTATCCGTGTTATTCTTATCAAAAAAAGCCATACAGATTTCCGGAGGGCAAAATGAGCGAAGTTGAAAGTATGGAAAAAACCGGTGATACTGAAAAGCTGCGCCGGTTGAAAACTGTTATTAACGTTGTTTATATACTTCAGGCTGTTTATTTTGTTTTCGGAATAACGTTGATCATTGCCGTTATTATCGATTATGTAAAACGCGGGGATGCAGAAAATACCTGGTTGGCATCACACATAAAATGGCAGATACGATCATTCTGGTATACATTATTATGGACAGTTCTCGGCGGGATCTTAATCCCGGTAGGTATAGGCTTTGTAATTTTGGCAGCAGCAAACATATGGTTAATATACCGTATCGTAAAGGGGTGGCTGAAGCTTATCGACAAAGAAGAGCTCTACCAGAAACCTGAGTTACATTAATTATTATTTAGCTTCCTCGATTTCAACGTCTGGCGTTTCTGAAAAGGGAGAAAAGACTTCCTTAATCTTATTGACTGCGGCGTCACCTCCACCATCTCATCCTCTGCAATAAAGTGTATAGCCTGCTCAAGTGTCAACGGAGACACAGGTTTTAGGAGAATATTGTCATCCTTGCCCGCAGCTCTGACATTAGTCAGTTTTTTCTCCTTGCAGGCGTTCACATCCAGATCACCTGCTTTATTGTATTCCCCAATTATCATACCTTCATAAATTTCCGTTCCGGGTGTTATAAAAAGTCTGCCTCTGGGTTCAAGATGAAAAAGGGCATAAGGTACAGCTTTGCCTCTCCTGTCGGCAACTATCGAACCAGTAAAACGTGTAGGAATGTCCCCTTTGAATTCCTCATAATCATGTAAATATGAGTTCAGAACCCCTGTCCCTTTTGTGTCTGATAAAAACTCGTCACGATAACCGATGAGTCCCCGGGAAGGAATATAAAACTCAATTCTGACGCGGCCGCTGCCCCTGTTTACCAAGTTAGACATTCTCGCTTTTCGCAGAGAGAGTTTCTCTGTAACAACACCCACAAAAGATTCATCACAATCCACAAAGAGATGTTCCACCGGCTCGAGAACTTTGCCGTTTGCATCTTTTTTTACTATAACTTCAGGTCTGCCCACTGAAAGCTCAAATCCTTCCCTTCTCATGGTTTCGATGAGAATTGCCAGTTGAAATTCTCCTCTCCCTTTCACAAGGAAGGCATCTTTGTCATCTGTTTCTTCAAGTCTTATCGCGACGTTTCTCAATGTCTCTTTATAAAGCCTTTCATAAATTTTGCTGGCCTGTACAATACTGCCTTCTTTACCTGCCATGGGAGATGTGTTGGCACTGAATTTCATGGAAACAGTCGGCTCGTCCACCTTGATTCTTTTCAGAGCTTTTGGAGCATCCTTTTTGCTTATCGTATCGCCAATTCTTATCTCATCGGCTCCTGATATTAAAACAATATCTCCCATTTCAGCACGGTTTACTTCTTTCAGCGACAATCCTTCATAGGCCTGCAGCTTACTTACTTTAAGTGGTTTTATTTCACCGCCCGCCCCGATACAGACAAGCTGTTCGTTATTATTAATAGTGCCGTTAAAAATTTTTCCTATGGCAAGTCTGCCAAGATAATCGGAATAACCAAGATCTGATACAAGAATCTGCAGGATCTCATCACTTTCATATTCAGCACCCGGCATCTCATCTACAATTTTATCCAGAAGAATACCCATATTACCATCTGGCTCATTCATTTCATTTTTAACAATACCATCCCTTCCCACAGCGTAAACAACCGGGAACTCTATCTGCTCATCATTTGCATCAAGATCGAAGAACAGTTCATATATTTCATCCAGAACTTCGTCCACCCTTGCATCTTTCCTGTCAATTTTATTTACCACCACCATCATCTTAAGTCCGGCAGTAAAAGCTTTTTGCAGCACAAACCTTGTCTGAGGTAAGGGGCCTTCAGACGCATCCACAAGCAGAATTGCTCCGTCAGCCATAGAGAGTGCACGTTCAACTTCTCCGCCGAAATCAGCGTGCCCCGGAGTGTCTATAATATTTATTTTAACATCGTCCCAAAACACGGAACAGTTCTTGGCGGCAATGGTGATCCCCCGCTCCTTTTCAAGATCCATATTATCCATAATTCTATCGTCCACATCCTGATTTTCCCTGAACAGTCCGCTGTGTTTAAACAGACTGTCAACCAGTGAAGTCTTACCATGATCAACATGTGCAATAATTGCAATATTTCTTATTTTCTCATTTACTTTACGTTTACTCATTCTACTTTTTACCTTCTTTATAATTTTTTGACCGATAGCTTATAACACCAACCTGCTTAAATAGCAAACAGAAGCTTTACCGTAAAATAGACAAGCACAACTTTAAGTCAATGTAAAAGATTTCTAAAATAAGTCCCTATCCAGCAAACTGTTGCATGATGTTGTAATATCTGAGAAAAATATTATATTGGAAGTATCTTTTAAAGCAGAACAATAATAAGGGGCATTGATGAATATAGAAGAGCTCATACGAATTCACGACAGAAACCAATTTGAGATAAAACTGGGTTACCTCATTAATCATAAAAAGAAAAAGACCGAATACGATATTAATCTGTATTTTTTTCTGCCGAATAATTTGGGGATAAACAGATATAACTATTCAAACAGTCAGTTTTTCGAAGATTTGTACGGATATGTAAGATTAATAACTCCTAAAAGCAGTCTGCCGGATTTAACTGAAAGAATAAAAAGTATAATTAACTCTATGAATTTAAAAAAAGATAATATTGATAAACACTTCGGATACATAAACTACGAACTCAAAATAACCATATGCTCATATCGGGCATATTTGAGAGATTTTGCTAAAAAAGTAAAAAAAAATCATTACAGCAATGAAAACATAAACAATTTAGTCAAAGAAATACAAGCTTTCAGGCATGAAATTAAGAAATTACCTGCCTTTACAGAAAACACAAACCAGCAGCCTTTAAAAGATTTGCTTATATTTACCGATGAATACAGCAGTCTGTTAACAGTAATGTATATATTCAGAATCTATGACTTTTTATCGAAAAATAAATCTGACATCAATGCCCAAATTCTAAACATGATCAACAATGAAATTGAGTACAGAAAACTCCGGGGAATGTCATACGCATCAGAAGACGACTCAAAAAATGAAGAATTAATTTACAAATATTCGGTATTCAAAAAATATTTTTATAACATACTCTTTCTTTTTCAAAAAAGAAGAGAGGATGCGGTGGAATTCAGGCATTTTCTTTATGCAATAGCAGCAGGTATAGCAATGATTTTTGCTACAACCGTGGCTTTTTTGTCTCAGAAAAAATACGGAAATTTCACTCTGTCCTTTTTCGTAGCCTTAGTAATCAGTTATATGTTTAAGGACAGGATAAAGGATTTGTTCAGGCAAATATTTGAAAACAAACTATTTTTCAGGAAAGTTTTTGATTTCAGAAATAAAATATACGACCCTGAACGTTACAATCTTTTTGGATTTTATAAAGAGCGGGTAAGATTTATTAATAAAAACCAAATCCCCGAAAAAATTCTCCAGACCCGACTGCAAAAGGCAGACAGCAGTCTTTCCACATGGTACACCGGCGAAGATATAATGAAATACGAGAAAAAGATAAAATTAAACAACAAAAAAATCTTAAAATCATTTAATGACAAAATAGAAGGTCTGAACGACATTATCCGATTTAATGTCAATCATTTTATCAGAAAGATGGATGACCCTTCAGTTACTCTGCACACTCTCGAAAAAGGCATGAAAAAGATTACAGCATCCAAAGTCTATCACGTCAATCTGGTAATCGAGTTCAAGTCCGATGAAGAACATTCTTCTTACAAAGTGCGTCTCATATTAACTAAAGACGGAATTAAAAGGATTGAAATACCCGGATACGATATTATTCTTACAAATTCGTGAGATTTAAGAAGGTTGCAAAATATACCCTTTCACGTTCTTTAAATATTTCAGGCGATTTGTTGTGTTGCAACTATTTCAACCCTTATTTTTACTACAATCCTTAACTAAGCACTAATTAACGTGTAAGATACCTGTACTTAACCCTTTTAGGCTGCAGTGCATCGTTTCCAAGACGTTTCTTTCTGTCCTCTTCATATTCCGAATAATTGCCTTCAAACCATGCGACACTGCTGTCCCCTTCAAAAGCAAGGATATGGGTGGCAATTCTGTCAAGAAACCACCTGTCGTGACTAATCACAATGGCGCACCCGGCAAAATTATCCAGAGCTTCTTCAAGCGCCCTCATAGTATTTACATCCAGATCGTTTGTCGGCTCATCCAATAAAAGAACATTTGCTCCTTCTTTTAGAACACATGCTAAGTGGACCCTGTTGCTTTCTCCCCCGGAAAGCATATTTGCTTTCTTTTGCTGGTCTGCTCCGGAGAAATTAAATTTTGCCACATATGCCCTGCTGTTGACTTCAACATTACCCAGATTCATGACATCGTTGCCTTCGGAAATAATTTCCCAAACGGTTTTGGAAGGCTCCAGTGTATCCCTTTCCTGGTCAACATATGCAAGTTTTACAGTGTCTCCGACTTTTATAGAGCCGCTGTCGGGTTCTTCCTTACCGGTAATCATTTTAAAAAGAGTGGTTTTACCTGCTCCGTTAGGACCGATTACGCCGACAATTCCCCCGGCTGGCATTTTAAAGCTCATCCCTTCAAAAATAATTCTGTCATCATAAACCTTGCTCACATCTTCAGCTTCGATAACAACATCACCAAGACGGGGGCCGGGAGGAATATATATCTGCATATCTTTCGATTTTACACTGCTGTCCTGAGTGAGAAGTTCATTATATGAATTGATTCTTGCCTTGGATTTGGACTGTCTTCCTTTTTTTGACATCCGAATCCATTCAAGTTCACGCTCCAGAGTCTTCCGCCTCTCACTTTCTTTCTTTTTGCTCTGGCGCAACTCTTCCTGTTTCTGTTCAAGCCAGGAGGAGTAATTTCCTTTCCAGGGCAAACCGTAACCGTTTTCCAGTTCCAGTATCCAGCCAGCCACATTGTCCAGAAAATACCTGTCGTGGGTAACTGCTATAACAGTACCGGGATACTGCTTTAAATGTTGTTCAAGCCATGCTACCGTTTCCGCATCCAGATGGTTAGTGGGCTCATCAAGGAGAAGAATGTCAGGTTTTTGCAAAAGGAGTCTGCATAACGCAACCCTTCTTTTTTCCCCGCCTGATATAACATCCACCGGAGTTTCCGGCGGAGGACACCTGAGAGCGTCCATAGCCATATCCAGCTTTGAATCTATATCCCAGCCGTCCAGCCTGTCCAGCTGTTCCTGCAGCTCACCCTGCCTTGTGATGAGGTCGTTCATCTCATCATCAGACATAGGTTCTGCAAATTTTTCACTTACTTCATTAAACTCATTTAACAAATCAACCACTTCCCCGGCTCCCTCACTGACAATTTCCTTCACTGTTTTGGATTTGTCCAGCTCCGGCTCCTGTTCAAGATAGCCTATTGAATAGCCGGGTGAAATGGAAACATCGCCTTCAAAATCATTATCGACCCCTGCCATAATTTTAAGAACAGTACTTTTGCCTGCACCGTTCAAACCGACTACGCCGATTTTAGCCCCATAAAAATACGACAGGGAAATATCTTTAATTACTTCCTTATTTTGATATCTTTTACTCACCCTGTTCATCGAATAAATAATCTTTTCCGGAGAATTATTGCTCATATTACTGCTCCTGTGTTTTGTTTTATCCAAGGCTAACGAATTAAAAAAGAATTTACAAGGGCTTATCTTTATTGATATCACCCCAAAAATTATATAAAAATATTGTTTTACATATACTTAGTTAACATGACACTGATTTCAATGTAATTTGCACAAATGAAGCAGCCGATGTCGAATGTGTTCCACATATTTACCAGCCTTTCGGCTGGTGCTAGAGAAACGTACTGCCGGTTAGCGGTCACACCCTGTGTTGGAATGCAAAGTGGATAACTATCTGCAAATAAAAACAATTATGAGAGGAGGGTGTAGGCGGTTAGCGGCAGTAGTTTCGAGTTTCGGCTGTGAAATGCGTGCAAATTACATTGAAAAATATTTGCACTGCGAAAAATGGGGTGACGTCAGCTTATCTTTACCGGATAAAAATATTAATCTATAATGCAGCTGAAAACAAAAAAGTCAGAGTGTGAATATGATACGATTACTTTTATTGCTGTTTTTTACCATTACTTCTAATGCCTCTGCAGTAACTCTTGAAGAAAAGATAGGCCAGATGATAATGATCGGTTTTAAAGGAACAGCGGTAAATAACGGATGGACAGAAACAGTTGCAGAACAGATAAAAGAAAAACGGGTGGGCGGTATTTTGCTTTTGAAAAGAAATATAACTTCCCCTTCCCAGATTAAACAGCTCACTTCCTATTTGCAGAATATTTCCTCAGAGACATTGTTTATTGCAGTCGACCAGGAAGGCGGCAATGTACAGCGACTTAGTAAAACAAACGGTTTCACTGATTACAAGACTGCGGAAGATACAGCCGATATGCTGACAACAAATAAAGCTTTAAAACAGTACAAAAAGATGGCTTCCCAGCTAAAAAAAACAGGGATTAATTTCAATCTGGCGCCGGTGGTTGATCTTAATATTAACGAAAACTCCCCCGCTATCGGAGCTTTGGAGCGCAGCTTCTCTAAAAACCCTCATACAGTGATAAAATATGCCCGAGCATTTATCACAGCCCATCACGAATTTAATATATTAACCACTTTAAAACATTTCCCGGGACACGGCAGTGCTCTTAAAGACAGTCATAAAGGTATTACTGACATAACAGAAACATGGTCGGAGAATGAGCTAAAACCTTTTAAGAGCCTCATAAAAGATAATTTGGCTGACAGCGTTATGGTAGGGCACCTGTTTAACAGGCACTTAGATAAAAGATATCCTGCAACCCTCTCACAGAAAATTATCGGCAATATTTTACGAAAACAGCTCGGCTTTGGCGGTGCAGTAATTTCTGACGATTTACAGATGAAAGCTCTGAGCAGATATTATTCCATGGAAGAGGTTGTCATAAAAGCAGTAAATGCCGGATGTGACATTCTGATATTTGCCAATTACTTTAATCCGGATAAATATCTTCCAAACAAAGTAATATCAATTTTGAAGCAGGCGGTTAAGAATAAAGTCGTAGATAAAGAAAATATTGAAAATTCCTACAGAAAAATCATGAAATTAAAAGAGAAAATAAAAAGCCCCGCCTTATAAAGACGGGGCTTTGTGCTTTTTTAGAATTAAATAGGTTTATACTTCCTGAACGTTTACAGCTGAAGCACCTTTTGGTGTTTTTTCAACTTCGAATTGAACCTTTTCGCCTTCACTAAGGCTTTTAAATCCGTCTTTTTGCACTGCGGTATAGTGAACAAACACATCATCACCATTTTCTTTTGTGATGAATCCAAATCCTTTTGCATCACTAAACCATTTGACTGTTCCTAATTCCATAACATAACCTCTCGTTCCCTTTCCGGGATATTTTATTTGAGTAGTGGAAGTTAATCGAAAACAAGAAACCGTATCCAGAAAGAATACAGCACGCTTCTAAATACTTCTGTACTACTTTGATGTGTATAATACACCATATTATACATTGTGCAAGACTTTTTTTCAGAAAATGTTTTTTTACTGAAAAACAACGTAGCGGCAGAGCAGTATAAATATTGACAATTTTTCCTGTAGACTATAACATCACCGTCTTTCCAAGGAGACATAATGTATCAATATCAGAAAACCAACAGATATTTTGCACAAACTGCCGAGGGGCTGGAAGAATTTTTTTCGGCAGAAGCAGAAAAACTTGGTGCAAAAGATATAGAGAAATCTTTCAAAGGCGTTTTTTTCACCTCCAGCCCTGAAACTCTATATAAAATCAATTACTATACACGAATAGCAACCAGGATTGTTGCACCTTTAATCAGTTTTGACTGCCACAGCACAAGATATCTCTACAATACTGTCAGAAAAATCGATTTCAGTGATTTCATGGATTTGCATGATACATTTGCCGTTTTTGCAAACGTTGCCGGCAGTATTATAAACCATTCCCAATATGCTGGTTTGTGTGTTAAGGATGCAATTGTCGATCAGTTCAGAAAAAAGTATGGCGAACGCCCCGACGTCAACCCCAAGACTCCTGATGTATGGTTTCATATACTAATCAACAACAATAAAGCTGTTCTCAGTCTGGAAACTTCAGGCGGCTCTCTTCACAGAAGAGGATACAGAAAAAATGCAGTAGAAGCGCCCATGATGGAAAATGTGGCAGCCGCTCTGATAGATATAAGCGGGTGGGATGGTGAAAAACCATTGATTGATCCTATGTGTGGCTCGGGTACAATCCTGGCTGAGGCGTTAATCAAGCACTGTAATATACCTGCAGGATATCTGAGAAAGCATTTCGGATTTATGCATATGCCCGATTTTGACAATAGTGTTTGGCAAAAAATAAAAAAGAATGCCAGTGAAAACATAAAACCTTTGGACAAAAATCTAATAAGCGGTTATGACATAGATGTAACGGCTGTCAAATTCACCCGGCAAAATCTTTCCGCTCTTCCCAATGGAGAAAATATAGAAATACAAAATTCCGATTTCAGAGACTTAAAACTTCAGAATAAAACAATAGTCACAAATCCGCCCTATGGAAAACGTATCGGTAAAAATTTGAGAATGGAAGATTTTGTCAAGCAGATGGGTGATTTCCTGAAACAAAACTGTAAAGGTTCGACAGCTTATATATATTTTGGCAGAAGGGAGCTGATAAAAAGTGTGGGGCTTAGAACGACACGCAAAATTCCATTAAGAAACGCCAACCTTGACGGTCGAGTCGCTGTTTACGAAATTTATTGATTAAATGTTATAAACACATTCAATTTGCTTAAATTTCACCTGCTTTTTTTAAGGCTGTCTTAGCACCAAAAGGACCTATAATTTCATTTAAAACAGTACTGCCCATAACTGTTGCCAGCAAAGTATCAGATATTACAGCAAACGCAGGATCCTGAGATATCATCAGTGCCAAACCGATAACGATACCTCCCTGAGGCAAAAGTCCGCCACCGATACATTTCCTCACTTCCTTCGGAGCACCGCCGAAGTACGCCCCTGTTCTTGCACCAAAATATTTACCCAATATTCTGAAAATCACAAAAATCCCGATAATAGGGGCTGCATTTGCTATTGCCGTTATGTCTATGTGTAAACCGGACAATAAGAAAAAAAACAAAATAATCAATTCTTCCGTATATCGCTCTATAATATTAAATATCTGCTCCTGCTGCTCGTTAAAATTAGTGGTATAAGCCCCAAAAGCCATCACAGCAAGAATTTCGTCCAGTCCGAGCATTGATGATAAGCCAAAAGTAAAGATTATAAACGCTGCCAGCAAAACTATCCACTGCCCTTCATTTCTTATATTTAAAAAATTACTTATTTTTCGCGTTAACCATCCGCACAGGAATCCAAACCCCAGGGCTCCCATAATCGTATAACAGGCTTTTAACAAGGAGATACTTATGCTGCTGCCGCTGTCTCCTGCCAATATAAAAGCTGCACTGGTTGACAAACTGAACAAAAAAACGCCCATTGCATCATCCAGTGCCGCCACTTCAATAATTGTATTTGAAACGTTACCCTTTGCACCGTATTCATGAATAATGGCAAAAGTTGCAGTGGGATCTGTGGGAGCTCCCATGGGGGCTAACAAAAGCGCAAGGATAAAGATCCACAGAAACTCAACTGTGAAAAGATCCGCAAAAATATAGCCTGCTGCAACAAGTACAGAAATAATTAATATATAGGTGGTTAAACTTTCAAAAAGTAATATATTGACAAGCTGTTTTTTATAATTTTTAAGTTTAGACCATTTAAGTGAGCCGCCCACTTCAAATATAATAAATCCCAGGCAGGTATCTATTAAAGGGCTTGTACTTCTTAATATATTTTCAGGGACAAATTCAAAAGTATACGGACTGAAAATCACGCCGGTGACAATATATCCTATGATTTTAGGAATTCCTGCTTTTTCCAAAAGCAGACCGGCAAAATAACCGATTATAATAAGTAGTCCAATAAAGAATAATTCATTCATAAACAGTCATTTACAAATAAAGCTGTTGATATTAAAAATCAATAGTAAAAAACTTGTTGAAATTTGGTTATAAAAGATATAATAATCTCCCTCTTCATAAAACCTGGCTTTTTTGCGCCAAGCTGTTAAGATATCTTATGAACTTAAGTTAACACCGGAGACAAAATAATTTGCAAAATCGGTGTATTAATATTAAATTATAAGATTCCATCAAATATTGTTTTTGAGAGTTAAAAATGAAAGTAATAGTAGTAGGAGCAGGCGAAGTCGGTTATCACCTTGCTGAGCAGCTGATAAAGGAAAACAAAGACGTTGTCCTGATAGACAAAAATATCAATAAAGTGAAATATGCCCAGACTCATCTTGACTGCATGGTAGTCAAAGGTGAAGGCACGGACATGGATCTTATCAGATCTCTTGATATAGAGAAGGATGATATTTTTATTGCAGTAACCGACTCAGATGAAGTCAACCTCATTACATGTTTTCTGGTCTCCAGTGAGCTTAAGCTTAAAACCAAGATAGCTCGTGTAAGACGTCTTGACTACTCACGAAGTAATCTTCTCCAGAATAATTATGTAGGTGTTGATTTTGTAGTAAATCCTGAACTGGAGGCAGCCCGTTCGATAGTAAATACTATTCAACAGGGCGTGACCGCAGGCACCACAACTTTTGAAAGCGGAAACCTGCAGCTTCGGGACCTTTTCATTCACAAGGATTCCATTCTAAACGGGGCAAGCGTAAAAGATATAAGACAAAAAATAAGCGAAGAATACCTGATTACCGGCATCCTGCGAAAAAATGATATCATCATTCCCAAAGGGGATACAAAAGTTTATGAAGGCGATCACCTTTTTGTTACCGGAGAAAGGGTCGGGGTGAACAGATTTCTCTCCAAATCCGGTGTAATATTTAAGCGGTTGAAGCACATTGTTATCGTAGGCGGGGGAAGAACTGGAAAATTTGTAGCCGAATATCTGGCTTCTATAGATAAAAATGTAAAGCTGATCGAAAAAGATTATAACAAATGCAAACAAATTGCAGAACAGATACCGGATATTACAGTTATACATGCAGATATATCTGACGAGAGTATTTTTGATGAAGAGGATCTCGGTTCTTTTGACCTGATGCTATCGGTTACCGATAATGAAGAACTTAATATTTTAACATCTGTTTATGCCAAAGAGAGTGGCATAAAAAAAACAATTTCGCTTGTAAGCAAAGTCAATTATCTGAATATGGCGGCAAAACTTGGCATAGACTCAACTATCAGCCCGAAAATCAGTTCGGCAAATGCTATTTTAAAACATATACGCAAAGGCAATATTAAGGGTGTCTACAGCCTTTTTGACGGTAAAGCCGAGATTATAGAATTTACAATCCAACCAAAAAGCAAACACAAAAATGTTCCCATAAAAAATCTCGCTTTACCTAAAAATTCTCTTATTGTTGCAATAAACAGAAACAATAAAAATATTATTCCTGACGGCAATTTCATTTTGGATGAAGGTGACAACTTGATTCTCTTCGCAAAGAAAAGTGCAATAGACAAAATCGAAGAATTTATATCAAAATAGGCTTATGAGATTTTCACTTGTATTCAAAACACTTAGTGTAATCTGGCTCATACTCGCTTTTTTTATGTTTTTGTGCAGTTTGACCTCTCTTTACTACAATGAAATCTCTGCGTTCAAGTCTTTTCAAATAACCATTATAATAATTGTTTCCATCTCCCTGTTATTTTTACTCCTAAACAAAAAGTCAAATCAAAAAATATTATCAACAAAAGGAAGCTTTCTACTTGTGAGCCTTGCATGGATCACAGCTTCTTTTTTCGGGGCTGTGCCTTTTTATTTAAGCGGTGATATTCCGCAGTTTACCAACGCTTTTTTTGAGACTGCTTCCGGATTCACAACAACAGGTGCTTCAATTTTAGGGGATATAGAAAGCTTGCCCAAATCACTTTTGATGTGGCGGTCTTTAACACAATGGCTCGGGGGAATGGGAATTGTTGTTCTGACTGTTGCAATTCTACCTCTGCTGGGTATCGGGGGGCTACAACTGATCAAAGCTGAAGCTCCAGGCCCATCTGTGGATAAAATTTCCTCCCGCATTACCACTACTGCTAAATATTTATGGCTTATATATTTATCACTGACAGTTGTACTTATTGTTTTGCTTGTATTTGGCGGCATGACTTTCTTTGATTCCGTTACCCATACATTTTCCACCCTGTCAACCGGCGGTTTCTCACCCAAACAGAACAGCATAGCCCACTACGGCTCACCTTTTATTCAGTATGTGATAGCCTTTTTTATGTTTCTTGCCAGTGCGAACTTTGCGCTTCATTTTAATTTAATTACAGGCAATTTTAAAAATATTTTTAATAATTCCGAAATAAAAGCTTTTATAATTATTATTCTCACTTCAACTGTGATCGTTACTTTGAATTTGTATTATAATTTTGAGTCAGGCGGAGAAGAATCTTTCAGACTTGCCATTTTTCAAGCTCTTAGTTTTATAACAACAACAGGCTTTGTCACTGATAATTACGAATCCTGGCCGTTTTTGTCCCAAATAATTCTGTTTTCACTTATGTTTGTTGGAGGTTGTTCAGGTTCAACCGCCGGTGGAATCAAAGTAGTTCGTATTTTGCTTCTTTTTAAGCAGTCCTTGAATGAAATGAAATTTTTATTGCATCCCCGCGGTATATTTACAATCAAATTAAACAAGATGCCTGTTAAAAAAGACATCGTTTATGCAGTATCGGGATTCTTTTTTCTTTATATAGCAACAAATATTATTGTAACAGTTATAGTTGCCTCTGGCGGTAACAGCCTTATGACCTCACTCACCGCCTCTCTTGCAACTATCGGCAACATAGGTCCCGCATTCGGCTCAGCCGGGCCTATGGACAATTATGCCGGTTTCAGCGGCTACATTAAATGGGTCTTAAGCTTTGCAATGATTGCCGGAAGGTTAGAGCTTTATTCATTTATAATAATCTTTACTCCGTACTTTTGGAAAAAATAATTATTATTCGTTCCTTTTAAAATCATCTTCGATTCTGACGATATCATCTTCACCGGTATACTCCCCCACCTGCGATTCAATTATGACCAATTCTATATTGCCGGGATTCTCCAACCTGTGCTCAGCTCCCATTTTAATAAATGTGGATTCGTTCTGCCTCAGCAGAAAAACTTCATCATCCAGAGTTACCTTCGCCGTTCCGCTCACAACCACCCAGTGTTCATTTCTGTGGAAATGCTTCTGAAGAGAGAGGCGTTTACCAGCTTTTACTGTAATCTTTTTAATTTTATACTGCGGACCCTCCTCAAGTATCGCATATGACCCCCATGGCCTTATGACCGTTTTGTGAATTTCTGCGAGTTCAGAACCTCTTTCCTTTAGCTGGTTAACAATCTCTTTAACCTTCTGGCTTTCCGACTTGTTGGCAATAAGCAGAGCATCATCTGTGTCCACCACCACGAGATTGTCCTCCCCTATTATCGCAATCTGCCTTTTATTGTTTATTATAAGGTTATTGCGGGCGTTTATCACCACCGGTTCCAAGGCTTTTTCAGTTTGAAGATTCAGTACTGCATTATTTACAATATCCCTTTCAGACAGATCAAACAATGACTTAAAACTTCCAACATCATTCCAGCCAAACTCTCCGTAGACTACCTTAACATTATCAGTCCGTTCCATAACTGCATAATCTATACTTTCAGCCGGAATACTCTGCATGTCTTTCTTTTTTATTTTAAACTGATTCTCTCCAATTATTGATCTGTTATTGTATGCATTTTCACTGGCTTCAAAAATATCTTTGGCGTGTTTAGCCATCGCTTTAAGAATAGTGCTGGATTTAAAACAGAACATTCCGCTGTTCCATAAATAATCTCCGCTTTTTAAGTATTTTTGGGCAGTCGCAGCATCAGGCTTTTCTTTGAATGCTCTGACATCTTCACCCTTTGCTTGTATATATCCGTATCCTGTTTCAGGATATGAAGGAGAAATTCCGAAAGTAACAAGATTTTCGTCCTCCGCAAGCTCCGCTGCCCGGGCAACAGCCTGCTCATATACATCGGGATCGGAGACTATGTGATCTGACGGGCAAACTAATACAGTTTCCTGAGGATCCATATCAAAACAGCTTAATGCAATTGCAGGCGCTGTGTTTCTCCCTTCCGATTCCAGAAAAAACCTGACTTTTTTATTTTTTAAAATATCAAGTTCTTCAAGTTGATCCACCGCAAGAAAATACTGGTTTTCACCGGAAATTATGAACAGCTCGTCACAGAGATGCATATTCCTTTTTACTGTTTTCTGAAAAAGCGATTCTCCATCAAAAATTTTAACAAACTGTTTTGGCAGATGTTTTCTGCTCAGAGGCCACAGCCGTGTCCCGCTTCCTCCACAAAGAATCAGATTAATCATATATAACCTCTCAAATATTATTTATGTTATTTTACACTTTCAGACTTAAGGTCTCTGCTCATTAAGTCCATCACTGATTGGTAAGGTTTTTTATTTTCATACAATATTTTATAAACCTCTTTTGTAATCGGCATATCAACTTTTATTCTATCTGATAAAAAATGTGCTGCTTTAGCAGTATATACACCTTCAGCCACCATCTTCATGTTTTCCGTTATTTCTGTTAAGCTCAAGCCTTCTGCAATCTTCAGCCCTACATTTCTATTCCTGCTTAAATCACCGGTGGCTGTTAGAACAAGATCACCCATGCCGCTCAGCCCCATAAACGTTTCATGTTTTGCCCCAAGTGAAAGCCCCAGGCGGGTTATCTCAGCCAAACCTCTGGTAATCAGACCAGCCCTCGCATTAAGCCCAAATCCCAATCCATCTGATATGCCGGTAGCTATAGCAATGACATTTTTGATTGCTCCACCGACTTCAACACCAATAACATCTTCAGAAGTATAAGCCCTGAAGAATGTGTTTGAGACCACCTTTTGCCAGTAAATTCTCTCCGTTTCTTCATTTGATGCTATACTGACTGCAGTCGGCTTTTTAGCGGCAACCTCTTTAGCAAAGGAGGGTCCTGACAAAATCGTAAGGTTACTGTTTAGCTCTTCATTCAAAATATCGTATATCAGCTCACCGGTACTTATTTCTATTCCCTTTGTTGCAATCATTACTGAGCTGTTTTCAAGTGCATGCAGTGCCATAGCTGCTACATCCCTGCTGAATTGCGTTGGTACAGCCCAAACAGCTCTGGGGACTTTACTCTCCTTAATTTTCTCCAAAGCCTCTGCCTTAATACTACTGTGCAGTTTGTGCCCCGCAAGGAACAGACCATTTTCATTATCTTTATTTATACCCTCAACAACCTCTTTTTCCTTAGCAAAAACAGTCACTTCGTATCCATTGCCGGCTATAAGATCAGCAAGAGCAGTTCCCCAGCTTCCACCACCGATTATACTGATACATTCACTCATAATTTCCTCCGGTGCCCATTTAGAATATAGAGACTTTTGAATATTTGGGATGTTGTCACCCTGAACTTGTTTCGGGTCTCATAACTTATTGATAATACGAGATGCTGAAATAAATTCAGCATGGCAAATAGAGTTATTCAAAAGTCTCATATATTAATTTATAATTTTTTTTGAGTTCAAAATCAATGTAAGATGCATTGTTGGACTTATATGAAATAATTTGTAAAAATTTTGATATACTTTGATACTGTTATATTAATATAAGTATTGGACATTGATTCTCACGATATTTTGGTAGATAATAAAAAAGCCGGCTTAAGCCGGCTTTTTTAATTCTCACTAAGTATTATATTGTCATAAATTTCTTGTATATTATTTCTGTGGCATGACTCTTCAACTGCCAGTTTTTGAAAAACTTCCTCGGCTTCTTCCCCTTTAAAGCGTTCAGCCATTTTTTCATAAAATATTCTGGAATTATCTTCATGTTTCATTGCAATTCTGAGAACATCCTGTACAGACAAATCCTCCGTAATGACCTCAGGAATTACTATTTTGGAAATACCCAGGTCAGTATAATAACATTTGGTATTCATCGTAAATTCATCGATTTTTCCGGTTTCAATAACTTTTTCAATAAATTCTTTGTGTTTGACCTCTTCCTCGGCAAGCTCTCTTATTATGGATTTTGCACCCAAGTCTGACACTATGTTTTCCAGCTTTTTGTAAAATTCATAAGCCAGAATCTCTTTCTCTTTAGCATCTTCAAGTGCTTTCTTAATCGTTATCTCAGCCATTATATCACACCCTTTTTTACTATATTACCATATTCTTTACTAAATTCACAAAGAATGTTGGGAAGACTCCTATAAGTATAACAAAAACAGTGGCAACAAAAGTGACAATGGCACCTGCTGGTTGTAAGTCAGCTTCAACCTCGTATTCAGGCTCTTTAAAATACATGAAGATTGTGACACGCATGTAGTAATAGCATGCTACAGCACTGTTCAGTACACCGACAATAGCCAGCCACACAAAATTGCTCTTTATCGCAGCGGCAAAAATATAAAATTTACCTATAAACCCAGCCAGAGGAGGAATGCCCGCAAGTGAAAACATAAATAACAGCATAGCCAGAGCCGTCAGAGGATTACTCTTAGACAGACCTGCAAAACTTTCCAGCCTTTCATCTTCAATAACGCCCTTATTCTTCATCTGAGCCAGAATTGTAAAAGCTCCTATATTCATGAAGCCGTATATAATCATATACAGTGCTATCGCCTGATATCCCAAATCATTTGCAGCCACAACACCTATAAGCATATAACCAGCATGAGAAATAGCTGAATAAGCAAGCATTCTTTTAACATTGTTCTGGGCTATAGCAACAAGGTTACCGTAAGTCATAGTCAGAACAGCTAATATACTGAAAAACAGCTGCCATGAAGCTGTAGCGGGCTCTAAAGCTACCCAGATAAATCTAATAAGAGCGCCGAAAGCTGCAGCCTTAGGTGCTACAGTCATAAATCCTGTAGCTGGTGTAGGTGCACCTGAGTAAACATCAGGAGCCCACATATGGAAAGGAACAGCCGAGATTTTGAATGCGAGACCGGCAAGCATCATTACCAAACCAAGTTTCAAGCTTAAGTGATCCAGACCGTTTGCTGATATCATCTGTGCAATTTCAGCATATTTTGTGCTGCCTGTGTATCCATATACATAGGATAGACCAAATAGAAATATAGCTGATGAAAATGCACCGATAATAAAGTATTTTATTCCGGATTCATTGGATTTCATATTCCATTTATTAAATCCGGCTATAATATACATTGAAAGAGCCATTGTCTCCATTCCAAGATAGAGTATGGTCAAATCAGTTGCACTGACCATAAACAGCATCCCTATGATACTAAGGAACATAATTATGTAATATTCACCTTTATTAATACCAAGTCTTTTCATATAGTCCACAGCACCTAAGGAACCAAGTATAAAAGCTATGCTGAATACTACAAAAAATGCATAAGCATAAGAATCCCAGACAAGCATTCCGTCAAAACCAACTACCTTGAATCCGCTGACCGGTATTGTTAATAATAGTGTTATCAATATAAAGGCTATTCCGAAATATGCTATGCCTGACTTTTTCTCATCACTTGCAACCAAATCTATAACCAGAAGGCCAATTGCAAAAAAAGTCATCAGAACTTCAGGCATAATCGCAATTATACTTTGACCCATTATCTCCTCCTTATTTCATCGCTACTTTAACAGCTTGGATATTTTCAACCAATTTTGCCACGCTCTCATGCATGTATGAGGTAAAAGTTTCCGGATATAGACCTACCCAGAACACCAGTATAATCAACGGTGCCATATATATTACTTCCCGGACATTCACATCCAGCAGTTTCTCCCATTTTGGGTTCAATTTGTGGAAAAACACCCGCTGATACATCCACAACATATAAACTGCTGCAAAAATAACACCGATTGTAGCTACTATCGCATAATTTGAAAATGCCTGAAAACTACCAACCAGTATGAGAAATTCACCAATAAAACCGCCCATACTCGGCAGAGCTACTGATGCCATAGTAAAAATAAGAAAAAATGTCGCAAATACCGGCACTTTCGCAGCAATACCACCGTATTCGTTGATAATACGTGTATGAGTTCTTTCGTAAATAAGCCCCACCAAAAGGAAAAGGGCCCCTGTAATTATCCCATGGTTAAACATCTGAAGTATGCCACCTTCAATTCCGGCAGGGTTAAAGGCATAAATTCCCAATGTAACAAAACCCATGTGACTGACTGAAGAATACGCCACAAGTTTCTTGATATCATCCTGCACCATTGCCACTAATGCACCGTAAATAATTGCAATTACGGAAAGTGTTGCAATCAATGGAACAAATTTTATTGACGCAAGAGGCGTAATGGGGAGGCAGAAACGCAGAAAGCCGTAAGTACCCATTTTCAACAGTACTCCTGCCAGTATGACTGAACCGGCTGTTGGAGCCTCCACGTGTGCATCCGGAAGCCATGTATGAAACGGGAACATGGGAACCTTAATAGCAAACCCAAGGAAAAACGCCAGGAATACAAATATTTGAAATTCAGCGGGATAAGTAACAGATGCAATTTGTAAGATATCAAATGTATATACTCCGGTAATAGCACCATGTTTAAAGTAAAGTGCAATAATTGCCAGCATCATCAACAGGGAACCGCCCAATGTATATAGGAAAAACTTAACTGCAGCGTATATACGTCTTGGGCCGCCCCATACACCGATTATCAGATACATGGGAATAAGCATTGCTTCCCAGAAGATGTAAAAGAGAAAGAAGTCAAGAGCAAGAAAAACCCCTACCATACCTGTTTCTAATACCAGCATGGAAAGGTAAAATTCTCTCTGTCTTTTTTGTATATACGTAAAAGACCCCAGTATTGCAATCGCTGTAAGAAGAGTTGTAAGAAAAATCATTAGTACTGATATACCGTCAACGCCAAGATAATACTGAATACCAAAAGCCGGAATCCAGTCTACTTTTTCAACAAACTGCATAGCTGCAGTCCCCTTGTTAAAGTTAAACATCAGGGGCATTGTCATTATCAGTTCAATAACGCTGGCCACAAAAGTAGCCCACATTGTGGCTTTTCCGCTTCTGAAGAACAAAAAGATCAGAAATGCAGCCAGAAGCGGGAAAAATATAAGTGTAGTCAAAATGTTATCTATCATGACCTTCCCCCTAATATCCCATATAAAATATTGATAGTAAAATCACAACACCCAGCACCATTGTGAACAGATAAGTCTGCATACGGCCGGTCTGAATAATCCTGAGAAAGCTTCCCAGTGATCTTGCAATCCATCCGACACCATTCACTATAAAATCTATCACATTGTTGTCGAATCCTTTCCACAGGAATCTTGAAATAAGCACAATCGGCTGGATAATAACTGCATCATACACTTCATCAAAGTACCATTTACGGTAAAAGAAGTTATGCACCGGCTTAAAGGCTTTAACCGTTTTACCGGGCAGTTCGGGTTTTTGAATGTAATAAAGATACGATACATATATACCTGCTGCTGCAAGAACAATTGATAAAATCATCAAGCCGGTTGAAAGTGCAGCACTCATATGATGTGCTCCGGCATGAGCCGGTGTAAGTACCGGTCCGAGGAAAGAATGTATGTAACCGTTTTCAAGCGGATATCCGAATATAGCACCCACAACAACCGAAAGTATCGCAAGCAAAATAAGCGGTACTGTCATTGAAGACGGTGATTCATGAGCATGATCGTAAAGGTGCTTATCCCTTGGTTCACCTTTGAAGACCATCCACCAAAGCCTAAACATGTAAAATGCAGTCATAAAAGCAACCACTGCACCGATAAACCATGCAAACTTAAAATCAGCGGAAAAGGTCATAGCAAGAATTTCGTCTTTACTCCAGAAGCCTGCAAGCGGTGGAATACCTGCTATTGCAATACATCCAATCAAAAAGGTATAGCCGGTAATAGGCATCTTCTTAATAAGCCCGCCCATCTTTCTGATGTCCAGTTCATCCTGCATAGCATGCATTACACTACCTGAGCAGAGAAAGAGCAGAGCTTTGAAGAATGCATGTGTGAACAGGTGGAATATTGCCGCCACATATGCTCCCGCACCTGCAGCCATTATCATATATCCTAACTGGCTGACTGTTGAATAAGCCAGTACTCTTTTGAAGTCGAACTGTGTCAAACCGATTGTTGCCCCTAAAAAGGCTGTAATTGCACCCACATACACTACAATTACACTGGTAACCTCAGCCTGAGCGAAAAGAGGATTACAGCGTGCTACCATGTAAACACCGGCTGTAACCATTGTAGCTGCGTGTATTAATGCTGAAACCGGAGTAGGACCTTCCATAGCATCCGGCAGCCATACATGCAGGGGAAATTGAGCAGATTTTCCAATTGCACCGCAGAAAAGTCCAAAAGTCATTATATCCAGAAGACTCATCTGGATGCCGAATATCGGATAAGTTATCTCTTTTGCCTGTTCTATCGCATGGATATTGAATGCGTCGCTGTAACTGAGACTGTTAAATGTAATTATAACCAGTAATAGTCCTATATAAAAACCGAAGTCACCAATTCTATTGACCACGAAAGCCTTCTTACTGGCATCAGCTGCACTGTCTTTATGAAACCAAAAACCGATCAGTAGGTATGATGAAAGACCAACAAGTTCCCAGCCAACAAAAAGCATCAGGAAATTGTTGCCAAGTACCAGAATAAGCATCGATAATGTAAAAATGGAAAGATATGTAAAGAATCTCCAGTGACCAGGATCATGATGCATATAGCCTAGAGAATAGATATGAACCATTGTACTTACAAAGGTCACGACTATAAGCATAATCGCCGTTAGTTGGTCAATAAGAATTCCAAACGGTATGTGTATATTTCCGGCTATTACCCATTCGTATACAACTGTATCGAGGTGATATCCGCCGGCAACTCTCACAAAAGTCAGAATGGAGAGCACAAGTGATATGAGTACACCTGCAATGGATACATAACTTGCTTTCTCCTTCAAATAAAGCCTACCGAAAAAGGCGTTTATAATTATTGCTGCAAGAGGTCCTAATAGTATCCCTAACTCAATCATTTTCCTCTCCTATTTACTCATTAAATTAAACTCATCTGCATTTATCGTCTGTTTGTTCCTAAAAAGTGAAATAATTAATGCAAGACCTACTGCCGCCTCAGCAGCCGCTACGCACATAATGAAAACGATAAATATCTGTCCGCTCATTGCATGTAAATATTTGGAAAAAGCAGCCATATTTATGTTGACCGCATTAAGCATTAGTTCCATTGACATAAACATAACAATCAGATTTCTTCGTATAAGCACGCCGGTGATACCGATCCCGAACAATACCGCGCTTAATATCAAATAATGCTGCAATAACATCGCCTTCCCCCTTAATCTTTTTTCGCAAGGGCTATGGCCCCGATCATTGCCACAAGCAGCAATATTGATGATACCTCGAAAGGCACCAGATAAGTGGTAAACAGCTCTTTACCAAAAAGAAACACATTTCCGGATTCTTTCATGATTTCAGGGGTTATAGTTCCTTGCTTTCCGATGACATTAGTGCTTCGGAGTGTGGCAAAAATCTGGATAACCACCACAAGAGCCACTAGTGTGCCTAATGTGTACCTTACAGGCACTTTGATAAATCCGCGGCTTTTCGGATTCAGTAGCATTACAACGAATAAATACAAAACCAAAATTGCACCCGCATAAACGAGCACCTGGATTGCCGCGATAAATTCAGCATTAAGCTGCACAAATATCCCAGCCACGGCAAAAAACGTCAAAAGCATCCACAGTGCCGAGTGTACCGGGTTAATCCGTGTAATCATGAACAGGGCTGAAATTATCGCTACAAATGCGAGTACGTAAAATGCCAACTGTTCCATAATCTATTCTCCTTTATAATTTTGTACCAAATATTTCATGTTTACTGTGTATGTATCTCTTCTGGACTGTACAATATCAAATCTGTTACCCATATGTATAGCATCCACTGGACAGGCTTCCTCACAGAATCCACAGTATATACACCTTGCTAAATCAAGTTCATATTTTTTTACAAGACGCTCGCCTTTCGGACCGGCATCGGTTTCTATATGAATACAATCCGAAGGGCAAACTGCTTCGCAGAGGTAGCATCCCACGCACAAAGATTCACCTTTCTCGTTAGTCTTCATATAGTGCAAACCTCTGAATCTCGGAAAAATAGGCGTCGCTTCATAAGGGTACTTATAAGTAACGGGCTTCTTGAAAAAATGTTTAAGTGTGACACCCATCCCCTGCAGCATTTCAGTAAATAATATTGTGTTAAATATATTTTTCATAGCCAACTCCTTACCTCACAATGTAAACTATTACTGCCGTTACCACTATATTAGCAAGAGCAACAGGTATCAGCACCTTCCAACCAAGATGCATAAGCTGATCAAAACGTAAACGCGGGAATGTAGCTCTCAGCCACAGGTAGAAAAACATGAACAGCAAAACTTTCAGCACGAACCATATGAATCCCGGCAGAACAGGTCCGCTGAATCCTCCAAGAAAAACAATTGCAGCAATGGAGGAAACGACATACATGTTGGCATATTCAGCCAGGAAAAACAGAGCAAATTTCATACTTGAATACTCTACATGAAAGCCGGCTACAATTTCTGTTTCCGCTTCCGGCAAATCAAAAGGAGCTCTGTTTGTTTCAGCCACAGCAGAAATGAGGTAAACCACAAAAGCAACAATTTGGGGGACAATGAACCATACAGTCTGTCCCTGCGCCAGAGTGATTTCCCTGAGGCTAAGTGTTCCTGCAAGCAATACCGGGCCGACAAGCGCAAGCCCCATAGCTGTTTCGTAGCTGACAACCTGTGCTGAAGATCTAAGACTACCAAGCAGAGCATATTTTGAATTCGAAGCCCAACCAGCCATGATTATTCCGTAAGTGCCCACAGATGAAATCGCCAGAACATATAACAATCCAATATTGACATCCGTAATATAAGGCTGCATTTCCCTTCCCATAAACATAAATTTATCGGCAAAGGGGATCACCGCAAACGCGGCAAGAGCAGGAATAAGACTTAAAAGCGGAGCAAGAATGTACACCGGTTTGTCCACCATTGTAGGGACAACATCTTCTTTGGACACCAGTTTCAGACCATCTGCAATAGGCTGCAAAAGACCTTTCCATCCCACATGCGTAGGACCGAGCCTTACCTGCATATGCCCGACTACTTTTCTCTCTGCCCATGTCATATAGGCAACACCGAGTAACAGTACTGTGATTACAAGTAAAATTTTGATTAATATCAAAACCACATCAATTAGCATAGCTAACCTCGTTAAAATTTTTATATTAAATACTTAAATCTCTAATCCCGGCGCATTTAAGCGCTATGCCTCGTGTTTAACCAGGTCCACTTTGAGATAGCGTCCTTTATGAAATACCGCCGCCGTCTCATTATAGTCGTTCGGGAGAAAAACAGTTCCCTTGTCCACATGTTTATCAATATTAACCTTATATTTACGGGTCATATCACCCACCTTAACAGCGAGGTATTCACCTTCTTCAACATTCAACGCTTTTGCATCCTCCGGATTTATCTCAAGCATTGCCTCACTATATACTTTGGATAAATCAGGTGAATGTCTCGTATATGAACCGGAATGCAGTCTAAGCGAAGCGGGAGCCAGATAATATTTACCGGTACTGGCAAGCTCCATCTTTTCATCTTTTATGTCTTCTGCAAACAAGTATGGATAACTTATTACCTCACCGTCAAAATTTATTGAAGAGTATAGTTTATTTTCTTTTTTAATCATATCTCTTACGGACTCAATATCCCTCGGCAGTTCCTTTGACAACTTAGCGGATAAATCACCTATTATATCAGCATCCGTTGGTAACCCCTTTTCCACAGCTTTAAAAATCTGCTGAACACGACCTTCCAGGTTGGTAAAACTGCCATCCTTTTCGGTAAAAGTAGCCACAGGCAGATAAACATCTGCCAATTCGGCAGATTCACTGAAGAACGGGTCACTTACCATTACAAAATCTAACTTTTTGAAAGAACCTGTGAGATCCTTGAATTCAGCTTTTGTTGCAAGATTTTCACCAAAAACAATAAGTGCCTTTAATTTGTCTGTTTCCAGAGCTTCTCTCAGGCCTTCGCCTTTTTCGGCCTCTTTGTATCCTGGCTTCAATCCGTTAACACATCCCATGTCAGCTATGCCCTGAGAGTTATTTTTCCATTTGCATGGCACTGTTATGAGATTATTCACAGAGTTTTTCAGCCTTTTGGCAAATTCTATATCTTTTCTTGCATACGGATCATAAATAACCACAGGTTTTTCAGCTTTGCTAAGCTCTTCAGCCATCGCTTTATAGTTACCTTTTCCGCTCTCTACTGTGGAAACCAAATCATCAATTTCCTCATAAATTTTCTTCGGGTTATCTTTGATAAATTCACTGGAAACCCTTCTTAAGGCAGTATATTTACTGTAGAAAACATTAAGTTTCGCCGGGTTGTGCCTTGCAGCACGTCTTACGGCTAGTCCCAGTATTGGATTTGATTCGGTTACATCATTATTAAGCACCAATATATAATCACTGTTTTCCACATCTTCATAAGTTCCTTCCGGAAGGGCATCTGCTGTTTCGAATGAATAAATATTCTTTGTGCCGATAACATCTCTTCCGAATTTCTGAGCCAGAAAAGCTTCTTCGTTGGTAAGTCTCGGTGAAACAATCACACCAATAGACTCCGGACCGTGTTCTTCCTTTATTTTTACAATTTTATCAGCACTAAAATCAATAGCATCGGTGTATTCTTTTTCGCTAAAACCGGATTTCCCTTTTATCATAGGTTTGCTTTTGCGCTTGGTTGAGTTAAAAAGCTCGAACCCAAACCTGCCTTTGGCACACAGAAAACCGTGGTTTATACCTGCTTCCGGATCTTCGGAAATTCTGAATACTTCATTGTCCTGATGATCTACAACAACAGTGCAGCCGCATGAACAGAAGCCACATGTAGAATAAGTGCTTTCCAAATTCCACGGTCTGTTCTTAAAGAGGTATACCCTGTTATTAAGTGATCCGACCGGGCAAACACTCATACACTGACCACAGTATTCACAATGCCACGGTTGATCAAACGAGGTTCCGATTATAGTATCCGTGCCCCTGTTCTGAAAGCTGATTGCCTGTATGTTAACGACTTCATCACAAATTCTTACGCACTTTCCGCATAAAACACACCTGTCTATATCTCTTTCAATAAAAGGATTTGAATGATCCACGGGAGTATCGTTAGGCTCAGCATCAAAACGCTCATCATTTATACCAAACTCAAATGTCAAGTCCTGCAGCGTGCACTCGCCACCCTTATCACAAACAGGGCAATCGAGTGGGTGGTTAATGAGTAGAAGCTCAATAGCAGTTTTTCTCACCCTCTGCAATTTCTCAGTCTGTGTAAAAATGTTCATTTTATCGGCTGCCGGCGTTGTACAGGCAGTCATGAGTTTTGGGCTGCCTTCCACTTCCACAAGACACACTCGGCAGGCACCGAAAGGATGCAGCATTTTATGATGGCAAAGAAGCGGTATATCCACACCTGCTTCTTTGGCAGCATCAAGAATTGTGGAACCTTCTTTTACTTTAACCTCAATTCCGTCTATTGTAAGGGTTAGCATAGCTCTTCCTCTCCGGTTAGTCTATTGCATTAAATGGACAATTAACAATACACTCACGACATTTAACGCACTTCTCTTTATCTATATAAGCAACTTTCCCTTTCTCCCAGGAAATAGCATCAACCGGGCATACTTTATAGCATATCCCGCACTTTTTGCATTTTTCATCTATAACAACAAACTCTATAAGCTCAGGACATTCCCTGGCAGGGCATTTTTGATCATATATGTGGGCTTCATACTCATCCCTAAAATACCTGATAGTGGTCAAAACAGGATTCGGGGCTGTCTGTCCAAGACCACAAAGTGATGAAATCTTAATGTCTTCAGCTAAACTTTCCAACAGCTCAATATCGCCTTCTCTGCCCTTACCGTCACTTATACGCTCCAGGATATCGAGCATTGTCTTGGTTCCGACTCTACAGGGTATGCATTTGCCGCAGGATTCACGCTGCGTAAACGTCAGAAAGAACTTGGCAATATTAACCATGCAATTTGTTTCATCCATTACAACAACACCGCCTGAGCCCATCATAGCACCGGCTGCTGTCAATGAATCATAGTCAATCGGTGTATCGAGCAAATCCTCAGGCAGACATCCGCCGGAAGGTCCGCCCATTTGAACAGCCTTGAATTTACGCTTCTTGGGGATACCTCCGCCCACATCATATATAAGCTCTTTTACTGTAATCCCCATAGGAACTTCCACGAGTCCTGTACTTTTGACTTTTCCACTGAGTGCAAATATCTTTGTCCCTTTGGATTTTTCAGTACCGATTGTCGTATACCAGTCAGCTCCGTTAAGTATTATCATCGGCAGATTAGCAAAGGTCTCAACATTATTAACATTAGTTGGTTTCTGCCATAAGCCTTTCACAGCCGGGAAAGGAGGTCTGGGCCTGGGCATCCCTCTTTCACCTTCAATTGATGCCAGCAAAGCTGTTTCTTCACCACATACAAACGCACCGGCCCCCTCTTTAAGATGAAGCTTAAAATTAAAGTCAGTGCCCAGTATATTATCACCGAGATAGCCTCGCTCCTCAGCCACTTTGAGCGCTTTTTTCACACGGGCTATAGCCAGCGGATACTCAGCCCTGCAGTAGATGTATCCTTCATTACAGCCTATGGCATATGCGGCAATCAGCATACCCTCGATAACATCATGGGGATTTCCCTCTATAATACTTCTGTCCATAAAAGCACCGGGGTCCCCCTCATCTGCGTTACAAACAAGATATTTATGATCCCCGGGTGATTTCCGGCAAAAAGTCCACTTAAGACCGGAAGGGAAGCCACCGCCCCCGCGTCCTCTTAAATTGGCTTTTTTAACCTCTTCAATAACATCTTCAGGAGACATTTCCTTGATTACTTTAGTTATTGCCTCATAACCACCGAGCTGAATATAGTCATCTATATCCTCAGGGTCTACAACGCCACAGTCCTTAAGTACATAACGTTTCTGCAATCTATAGAAATCGTAATAACTCTTTTTGGCCGCCCATTTTTTTACAGGTTCGCCTTCTCCAATATGCTCATCAACTATCGTCTGAACCATATCCGGAGTAACATGCTCGTACGTAGCAGCTTCTTCGCCGGGTAGATAAATATCCACAAGCACATCGCGCTCACACAGCCCCCGGCAGCCTGTCTGTTTTACTTTGCACTCCCGTTCCTTGACAATTGCAGGGACATTCTTGCTTTTAAAAACCTCATTGAATGCATCCATAACTTCATAAGCACCGGATGCAACACCTGCCGTCCCTGTGCAAATATGCACTTCTATTATGTCTGATTTAACAGCACTCATAACTTGCCCCTATTCTTCTTCTTTAAATTTTTCTGCGTAATCTTTAAAAATTTCTCTGGATTTTTCAGGTGTTAAATTTCCATGCGTTTTATCGTTAACCATAATCACAGGCGCCATACCACAGGCACCTATGCAGGAAACCTCTTCAAGAGTGAAACCATAATCTTCAGTTGTTTCTCCGTCCCCTATTCCAAACTCTTCTTTAACAACCTCGGAAATTCTGCCGGAACCTTTAACATGACATGCGGTTCCTCTGCAGACTCTTATCACATACTTGCCACGGGGACTAGTATAAAACTGTGCATAAAATGTTAACACACCATAAAGCTCATGAGGTGATACATTTAAAACATCACCCATCCTTTCGAGCATTTCTTTGGACAGGTATCCGTACTCTTCCTGAACAGCCTGTAATACAGGTATTGTCGAACCTTTTTTACCTTTATATTTTTCACAAATTTTATCTATTTTAGAAAGATCAAGCTCTTCAGCTACAGCATTTTCATCCATAAATGCCTCCTTTTACCTGTCTATCTCACCAAGTACAATATCTACGCTGCCTATAACCGCCACAAGATCGGCAAGCATATACCCCCTGGACATTTCAGGCAATGCTCCCAGGTTAACAAACGAGGGTGCCCTGATCTTTAATCTATAGGGTTTCGCATCCCCGTCACTAATTATGTAGTAACCGAGCTCACCTTTAGGAGCTTCGACACATCCGTATGTGTGCCCTTTGGGCGGTTTAAAGCCTTTCGAAACTATGTAAAATCTTCTGATAAGTGCTTCCATCTTCTCATAAACTTCTTCATGTGAAGGATAAGCAACCCTGGGATCATCAGTCATGGTGGGTCCTTCAGGAATACCCTCCATAGCCTGTTTTATGATTTTCTTTGCTTCCCTGATCTCTTTCAGACGAACAAGGTATCTGGCATATACGTCCCCGTCTTCATACACGGGTACCTCAAAATCGAACCTGTCATAAATACCATATGGTTCGTCCCTTCTTAAGTCAAAATCTATACCGGAGCCTCTCATAATAGGGCCGCTCACACCATAACTAAGAGCATCCTCTTTTGAGAGATATCCAATTCCTTTTGTTCTTTTCAGCCAAATTCTATTTTTGGTAAGTAATCTTTCATATGTATCAACCCTTTCATCGAGAATCGAAACAAATTTACCCAGCCTCTTAAAAAACTCTTCAGGCACATCGTCTCTGATTCCTCCCACTCTCATCCAGGAGCTGGTCATCCTCTGACCTGTTGCAATCTCAAAAAGATCGAGAACATACTCCCTTTCCCTGAAAGCATAGATAAAAACGGTCATAGCGCCTATATCAAGAGCATGGGTAGCTATCCATACAAGGTGGCTTACTATACGGGACAGTTCAGCCAGAATAACCCTGAGATATTCCGCTCTCTCAGGTATTTTAACATCAAAAAACTTTTCAACAGCGAGACAGTAACCCAGATTGTTGGAAAGTGGGGAAAGATAATCCAGCCTGTCTGTCAAAGGGATGAATTGGTGGTACGTTCTGTTTTCTGCCAGTTTCTCTACACCCCTGTGAAGAAAACCTATATCCGGCCTTACATCCGCGATTGTCTCACCGTCGAGATCCACAACCAGCCTTAAAACCCCGTGAGTACTGGGGTGCTGAGGACCCATATTAACAGTAATAAGTTCGCTAACCTGTTTTTGTTCTCTATCTTTCACTTCTGTATTCTGCATAGCATAACTCCCAAACTTATTTACTAAAGCTTATGCCGAGATTTTGCTCATCTACGTCATTAAACCATTTACGCCCTTTAAGCGGGTAATCTTTTTTCAAAGGGTTACCCTCAAAGTACTCAGGCATAAGTATTCTGCGTAAATCCGGATGCCCCTCAAAACGCACTCCGACCAGATCATACTGCTCCCTCTCAAGAAACAGTGCTGACTTCCAGAGATCCGTTACTGTTTCCAGGGAATCAGATTCAATTTTCACTCTCACAAAAACTCTTATTTTATTTGTTATGGAAAACACATTGTATATTACATCAAATTTCTCTTTTCTTTTCGGCCAATGTGCAGCAACAACATCGACAAGATATTCAAAATCACATCCATCTTTCAAAAAATTTAAAACTTTCTTAAAAGCATAAGGCTTTGTGTCCAAAAATCTGCAACCATGCTTTTCGCTGAAAGTAACATCTTCAGGGAATTCTGCCCCTACTTTCTTTTTTATATCCTCAAAATTCATATCACACCCCACTATTTCCTGAGTATTTTTTCTGTCTTAATTTGCTGCTGCAGTGCAACAATAGCATCCAGAAGAGACTCAGGCCTGGGAGGACATCCGGGAATGTAAAAATCCACCGGTACTATCTCATCAACTCCCTGAACAGTTGCATATGTATCAAAAATCCCACCGCTTGTGGCACAGCTTCCCATAGCAATAACCCATTTCGGCTCAGGCATCTGATTGTAAACCTTCCTGAGAACGGGTGCCATCTTTCTTGTCACAGTACCTGCAACAATCATAACATCCGACTGTCTCGGGGTGGCCCTGAAAATAACTCCGAGCCTGTCAAGGTCATATCTGGCAGCACCTGTAGCCATCATCTCAATAGCACAACAAGCAAGCCCAAAAGTCAGAGGCCACAACGAAGAACGCCTTGCCCAGTTGACCAGTCCGTCAACAGATGTGGTTAAAATATTATCCGAAAACTTATGCTCCATTACTCCCATTCCAGCACTCCTTTTTTCCAGTCATAGAAATAACCTACTATCAGTATAATCAGAAACACGAAAACCGAAGTAAGTCCAAGCAGGCCGACTTTATCAAAAGCCACGGCCCATGGAAACAAAAACACTAGCTCCACATCGAATATTACAAACAACATGGCAATGACATAAAAACGTACATTATAACGTTTCCTGGCGTCACTAAACTCGGGCATCCCGCATTCATAAACACTGAGCTTCGATTCGTCTGGTTTGCTGGGACGTATAAGTACCCCGACCACCATACTGATAATGCCGATCAAAGCTGCCGCAAAAAGCATAATTACTATTGGTAAATAAGGACTCATAATATCACCTCTGTATTTTGTATACAGTATGCATTTCTTAACACACCGCTCATGCCCTGTCAACAATAAACATCGTTTTAGCACAACAATATAAAATTATTCAATAGTTATTTCATTTGCCTATTTTGTTCATAGGAATACACAATATATGATCGCAAAATCGGGTGCTTTCCTAAGCCATTAAAAGATCTCAACATGTAAAACTGCATCACGTCTTTCATTCAGCCAACACATTTAACAGTTTTTTCATATCTGCAGGCAGCTCAGCTTCAAAATAAACCTCTTTTCTTTCAAAGGGGCAGAAAAAACTCAGGCTGAATGAGTGAAGAGCCTGCCTCTGTATAGGGTAGCCTGTGGCTTTTTTGCCGCCGTACAGACTGTCCCCGATAATTGGAAAACCGAGATGCGCCATATGTACCCGAATCTGGTGGGTTCTTCCTGTAAAAATCTTCACTTCAGCCTTAAACGCACTTTCATACCTCTCCATAACCACAACCCTGCTTTTTGCAAACCTCCCGCCTTCTTTCAAAACCGCCATTTTATATCTTGTCACAGGGTGTCTACCCACCATATTTTCTATTTCATAGATATTTTCAATAGGATTTCCAGCGCATATGCATATATATTTTTTACTGATCTTTCTATTTTTAAAAAGCCCCTGAAGCTTTTTCTTGGCATCAAATGTTTTTGCAACAATCAACAAGCCTGATGTGTCTTTATCCAAACGGTGTACAATGCCTGGTCTGTCGTCTCCCTCCCCCTCGCTTGCAACACTCTCCAGTGAATAGAGCAAAGCATTTACCAAAGTAATGTTATTATTTGACTCTGAGGGGTGCACGGCGATTCCGGCCGGTTTGTCAACCACAGCATACCATTCATTCTCATATACTACTCTCAGGTTTAAATCCACTGGTCTCAATTGTATTTTTTCTTTTTCTTCCGGGAAGTAAATATCCAGAACGTCTCCCTCTTGTACAGAAGCAGATGCCTTTTTAATTTCATTGCTATTTAGATAAACACGTCCATCTTTGACAATCTCTGAGCTGAATGACCTTGATATATCAAAGTTCTCGGAAAGACAGATATCCAGTCTCTTAAAATACTTATCTGAAGCAAAGCGCTTATGCAAACCTTCTCTCAATTATAAAATCCCTACACCGTCAAGTTAAACCAACATTTCAGTTGACATATATAAATTAAATTGTTATCAAAATCAACTACCTTGCTGTGCGCATAAAGTGTTCGGCTATTAATCCAAAAGGAGGAACATGTATAATGAATTTGTACGAAACGGTATTACTTGTTAACCCTGAGCTGCCCCTAAAGGATGCACAGGAGTTATCGGAAAAGTATCAGGAGCTTATTAAGAAGCAAAACGGAGAAATTGTAAACACTGAGGCATGGGGCAAACTCAGATTGGCCTATGAAGTTGAAGGACACAAAGAAGGTCTCTATTTCCTCATTCAATTCAAATCAGACACACCGGTTCTTCAGGAACTGGAAAAACGTTTCAAATACGATGATAACGTCCTAAGACAAGCTTTGGTAAGAATCGACGGCAAAAAATTCAAACTGAAAAAGAAATCTGACGAAAAAGAGAAAAAAGAGAGAGCGAGAAAAGGGAGCCCCAAAGACACAGAGGAAAACGCTCCTAAGGAAGAAAATGTAGAGGCGGCTGAAGAAAAGACTCCAACAGCCGAAGAAAATCCACCGAAAGAAGAGAATACTAAAGAGAAGGAATAAAATATGGGGTTCTTAAATAAAGTCATCTTACTTGGTAACGTGACAAGAAATCCGGAAGTGAGGTATATTCCAGGATCAGGAACGCCGGTTGCTAAGTTTGGTCTTGCAGTTAACAGAAGATACAAAAGCGGTGATGAGTATAAAGATGAAACCCTCTTCATTGATATATCTGCATTTGCAAGACTCGCCGAAATTACCGGAGAATATGTAACCAAAGGTATGCCGCTGCTGGTAGAAGGAAGATTGACCTTCAGAACGTGGGAGCAGGATGGTGTAAAAAGAAGCAAGCATGAGATAGTTGCAGAAAACATCCAAATGATATCCCGCCCTTCCGGTCAGAGCAACAGATCTGAAGGAACTGCATCTTCTGAAAATTCACAGATTACGGATAATTATTCCGGCAATGATACAATGGATGAAAACGACATCCCTTTCTAAAACTTTATAAGGAGGAATATACAAAATGGCAATGAGAAGAAGATTTCAAAGAAAAAAAGTTTGTAAATTTTGTGCTGATAAACTGGATATTGACTATAAAGATACTAAACTGCTTAAACAGTATATCACAGAACGGGGAAAAATCATGCCCTCAAGGCTGACGGGAACATGTTCAAGACATCAGCGCATGTTGGCATCTTCAGTAAAAACGGCAAGAAATATTGCACTTCTTCCCTACACGTTGAACAGATAATATAACGAAAGGCGGGCTGAATTCGCCTGCCTTTTTTTAATAAAAGATATGTCTCAGAATTTTTTCAAAAAATATTCTTACATTCCGTTCAGACTTTTACCATTAATCGCTCTGCTTTTATTTACATCGAATGTTTTTTCTCCGCAGATAGGTTTTATTCTGACTTTTTTTCTTCCTCTTATAGTGATTACTTACCTAAATGGAACAGACAGAGATAAGAAGAGCGATGCATATAATTTAGTCGCATTAGCTATAGCAGCTTTTTACAGCCCAATAATTGCCTTTTATTTTATACTGATCGTTGCTGTACCTGCGTTGCTGCTATATTATGACACTGTAACAGAGAAAAAACTGTACCCGGTAATCACCTCCGGAATACCTGTTTTAATTGTCACAGTGATAGCACTGCTGGCTCTGCCGGAATACAGACAGATGCTTCATGATGCAATAGTGCAAAATATTGACGCAATATCGAAGCAAATTCAGCAAAACAATGTCCCTCTGGAAGAGCGCGGATACATTGCTTATATTTCGAACAATAAAGAGAAAATTGCACAACTTGGAATCTTCCTGCTGCCCTGCTTAAGCTACTCATACACTTCACTTTTGAGCTTTGTCAGCAGAAACTTTGCCTATAAGTTCAGGAATCTGCCCATAAAGCTGTTCAAAGTTCCTGATATCCTGATAATACCTTTCTTAGTGGGTGGATTTCTTATTTTAACTGAAACCACCACGCTAAAAATGATTTCCTACAATTCAACCGTAATATTTTCGACATTGTTCTTTTTTCAGGGGCTCGACCTGGTAAATTTTTTCATGCAGAAGTTCAATATTTTCGTTTTTTTAAGGCTTTTAGTCTATATTATAATATTTTCCGAACCTTTTATGCTGGTTGTAGTTGCACTTTTCGGTCTTTTTGATAACTGGTTTCATTTTGATGAAATGCGCTTAAAAAAGGATAAAAAGTGACCAGAAAAACGGGAGCCGCCCTCACTTCAGCTTTTGTGGCAGGTACTCTGGCTGTAATCAAACTTGTAACCGGGCTTATGATAAACTCACTGGTCATTGTCACTTCAGCAGTTGACTCCATAATGGACATTGTTACTTCATCAATTAATTATTATGCCATAAAAGCTTCAGAACAACCACCTGACAAAGAGCACCCGTTCGGACACCACAAGTATGAGTCACTTGCAACCTTTATACAGTCCATAATAATTATGCTGTCAGGATTTTACATATTGTACGAGGCATATTCAAAATACATCAACAAAGAATCCGTTACCAACGTGAATAACGGATTGTATGTTATGTTTTTTTCTATACTGGTTACTCTCTTTCTTACAATTTTTCTGCGGCGTACTGCCAAAAGAGAGGAATCGGCAGTTCTTAAAGCGGATGCACTGCACTACGAGATTGATATTTTGACAAATCTCGGTGTAATAGGGACGCTGTTTGTAGTAAAGTTCACGGGTATTGAAATTATAGACCCGGTTGTGTCTGTTTTAATAGCTGTCTACATCGTTTATTCCGCATTAAAACTGAACTTTAATGTAACAAAGGATCTCGTTGATACTGAATTGCCGGTTGATATTAAAGAAAAAATCATAGATATAATCAAGCAATATGATGATTACCACCTGGATTTTCACCGCTTGAGAACAAGACAAGCCGGTTCAAAAAAATTTGTGGACCTGCATCTTACGCTGTGCAGGGAAGTCTCTTTGAAAGATGCTCATAAAATAGCTGACATAATTGAAAAAAGGATTAGAGATGAAATAAAAAACTCAGACGTTATTATACATATTGAGCCGTGCGAAGATGAAAATTGCCCCGGTATAGACTATTGTGACAAAAAAGTAAGAATCGACGTTGATTAAAAGTTGAAATTAATGCAATTTTACATAAAACAAAAAAACGGAGGAAAACATGAGTAAATTTATGCAAAACATGATTGCCGAAAGACTCGGAGGCAATATGTTCGGCAAAGACACGAAAATCTACAAGTTTGAAAAAATAAAGAGAGCTAAAAAGGCGGCGATGGAAAAAGATCCCTCTGCCGAATTGATCGATATGGGTGTGGGAGAACCTGATGATAAAGCACCTGCTGAAATCGCAGATATCCTAAAAAAAGAAGTGGACAAAAAGGAAAACAGATTTTATTCGGACAACGGTATACAGGAGTTCAAAGATGTAGCGGCAGACTATATGAAAAAACGCTTTAACGTTGATATAGATCCGGTAAGTGAAGTGAACCACAGCATCGGATCAAAACCAGGGCTGGCAATGATACCTTTCACCCTGATAAATCCTGGTGATATATCTTTAATGACGGTACCGGGTTATCCTGTAACAGGCAGCCTTACAAAATACCTCGGAGGTGATATTTATACCCTCCCCCTTACAAAAGAAAACAATTTTCTCCCCGATTTGGATGCAATTCCCGAAGATATAAGAAAAAAAGCCAAACTGCTCTATTTAAACTACCCCAACAATCCCACCGGAGCGGTAGCAGGTAAAGACTTTTTTGAAAAGGTTGTAACGTTTGCCAAAGAAAACAATATAGCTGTTGTCCACGATGCTGCGTATATAGAACTTACCTACGGTGAAAAGCAGCCTTCTTTTCTTTCAGTTGAAGGCGCCAAAGATGTTGGAATAGAAATTCATTCTCTTTCAAAATCATTTAACATGACAGGCTGGAGACTGGCATTTGTTTGCGGCAATGAGACGCTTGTTAAAGCATTTGCCACAGTAAAAGACAATTATGACTCAGGTCAGTTTATTCCCATTCAGAAAGCAGGAGCATACGCTCTGCAGCATCCGGAACTCATAGACAAAACAAGGGAAAAATACAAAAGGCGTCTTTCCAAACTGTCGGAAATACTTTCAGATATGGGTTTTTACGTGAATCAGCCCAAAGGCACATTTTATTTGTACTTTGAGATACCAAAAGGAACAAAAAGCGGCAAGAAATTCAACAATGCTGAAGAATTCTGCGATTTTATGATCAGAGAAAAATATATATCTTCTGTTCCATGGGATGACGCCGGAAATTTCCTGAGATTCAGTGCAACTTTTGAAGCCGAATCCCTTGATGAGGAAGAAAGAATAATCGGAGAAATCAAAAAAAGACTTTCTGAAGAAGATTTTATATTCTAACATCATTATTGTTTATAGGTGAGGGTTGAAACATGCACCCTCACCTGTCCATAACAGCCGCATTTCAAGGAGTAAAAATGAAAGTTATATATATGGGGACTCCCGGCATTGCCATAAAACCTCTCGAAAGGCTGGTAAACCACCCTGAAATAAATATTCCTCTTGTTATATGCCAGCCGGATAAACCCAAAGGCAGAGGCAAAAAGCTTGCACCTCCACCGGTAAAAGAATTTGCCGAAAAAGCCGGAGTTGAAGTTTATCAGCCTTTAACATTAAAAAATAACAATGAGCTGGTGCAGAAAATCTCCCATATTGAGCCAGATTTTTTGGTAGTGGTGGCATACGGCAGGATTTTGCCGAATAACATTCTCAATTCCGCCAAATATGCCCCGATAAATGTGCATTTTTCGCTTCTGCCAAAATACAGGGGAGCGGCACCGGTTAACTGGGCTGTCGTTAATGGTGAAGAGCATACAGGGGTTACAACAATGCTCATGTCCGAGGGACTGGATGAGGGGGACATATTGCTCCAGAAATCAGTAGAAATCGATTTAAAAAACAGCATTGAGCTGTCAGAAGAACTGTCGGAACTCGGCGCTGAATTAATTGTAAAAACACTGATAAACTTTGAACATATACAGCCCAGACCGCAAAACCACCGTTTAAGCAGTTACGCTCCTGTTATCAAGAAAAAAGACGGGCTTATAGACTGGTCAGAAAGTGCATCGCAGATAGAAAGACAAATCAGAGGATTTCAACCCTGGCCATCGGCTTTTTCCTATATCAATGGTAAAATGATAAAACTTTTTAAAGCTGAGGTTGTCCAAAATATTGAATCTTCCCATGAAGCCGGGGCAATAATTGAAATTAACAAAGAATCTTTTACTGTTAAATGCGGTAAAGATTGCCTTCGGATACTGGAGCTGCAGATGGAAGGGAAAAAACGTACAACAGTTAAAAACTTTCTCTCCGGGAATAAATTAGAAAAGGGTATAAGACTTGGACAATAGGTTAAAACCGGAAAAAAAACGGCTCTTTATAATACTTCTGTCGATAGTAGGCTCAACACTGGTTGTACTGACAGGCTTATTCTGGTATATATCCTATAAAGGCTTAGACTCCATATCAAAATTTGCCGGAAATATTTTCACACTTCTGATACTCGCTTTCGGAGTTTTTTTACTTTTTTCTGTTTTAGTGCTTGTTTTTACGATGATATCGGGTAAACAGTCCAAAATTGCCTCAAAACTGCGCGGCCCGCTGAATAAACTTCTTTTTCCTCTTGTAATAAAAGTTTCAAAACTCTTACATCTTGATAAAGACAGGATAACCCGATCTTTTATAGCAATAAATAACGAACTTGTAATGGAGTATCTCAATAAAAAAACTGTAAAAGATCTTCTTGTACTGCTGCCTCATTGTATTCAGCTGGAAGATTGTGAACTAAAAATCACAAAGGATATCTTAATATGCAAGAAATGTGGCAGATGCGATATAGGAGGTCTTGCAAAAATTGCAGAAAAGTATAATTTAACAATGAAAGTAGCCACAGGCGGAACCATTGCCAGACGTTTGATAAAAGAAAAACGTCCTGATGTCATTCTGGCTGTGGCTTGCGAAAGGGACCTGCTGAGTGGTGTTTTGGATACATATCCACTGCCCGTTCTCGGAGTTTTTAACACCAGGCCAAACGGACCTTGTATAAACACAATGGTGGATGTGGATCTTATTGAGGAAATAATAAAACTTTTAAATATATCACCCGCCGGCAGGCGGGAAGTGTAGAGGAGGAACAATGAACACGAACTCAATGAAAACAGTATTTTTTATGGTACTGTTGATGGTTCTCTTCATAGGTCTGGGAGGAATCCTGGCCGGGAGAACCGGCATGATCATAGCTTTTGTTATAGCTATGGGTATAAATTTTTTCACATACTGGTTCAGTGATAAGATGGTTTTGAAAATGTACAAAGCGAAACCGGTAACCGAAAGTGAAGCTCCGGAACTTTACAGTATTGTACAGAGACTGGCAACAAAAGGACAGCTGCCGATGCCAAAAGTTTATATAATCCAGAACCCCTCACCTAATGCCTTTGCAACGGGCAGAAATCCAAAACACGCAGCAGTGGCCGTAACAACCGGCCTCAAAGAGTTACTCACTGCTGATGAGCTGGAAGGTGTATTGGCTCATGAAATGGCACATGTACACGGCAGAGATATCCTTATAGGCACATTGGCAGCAACCATTGCCGGTGCTATTATGATGTTAGCCGACTGGGCTCAATGGGCGCTTATTTTCGGTATGGGAGATGATGAAGACAATCCACTCGGTATAGCAGGAATAATTATTGCAATGATTGTGGCCCCTTTGGCAGCAATGATGGTGCAAATGGCTATATCCAGATCAAGAGAATATCTGGCTGATCAGAAAGGTGCAAGCTTATGCGGCAATCCTCAAGCATTGGCAAGTGCATTGAGAAAGATCTCAGCAGGAGTACAGAAAACCCCAATGAAAGCCAATGCAGCAACCACCCATATGCTTATAATGAATCCACTTAAAGGAAAAAATTTAGCAAATCTTTTTTCGACACACCCTCCGGTGGAAGAAAGGATTAAACGTCTCGAAAATATGGCATATGCCTGATAAATTCAGAAGGAGGCTTTTAAGCCTCCTTCTTTCTTTCTACAATTCACAGCACAACGGCTCCTCATATCTGGAAGAAGACTTTTTCGAAGACAGCGGATATCAGCGTATTTACAGAAAGATTTATTTCAATATTTTCAGAAACCTCGGCTTTATTGAAAGAATACTGACTGAACACACAAAAAACCTTAAAGATAAAAAAGCTAAATCACTTCTTGTCCTCGGAACGTCACAGATTTTTTTTATGGACGATATCCCTGATTATGCATGTATTAATGAAACAGTAAAGTTAGCCCCTGTATATTTGAAAAAATTTATAAATGCTACACTGAGGAATATAGCCCGCAACAGAGAAGTACTTATTCAATCGTACTCGATAAAAGAAAACTTCCCGGATTGGTTTGTACAAAAGTGGTCTAACTTATTTTCCAATGACAGTGAGCTGGATTATTTCTTAAATTTTTTAAACAAAAGCCCTGAATTTCATTCAATAAACCTGGACAGCCTGACACCGGAGCCTTACATAAAGAATACAAACCGCTCTTATCCAATGGATTTGGCTTCATTTTATATTCCCATGCTTAGCGGTAATATCAGAGCTTCCTCCATTATGGATGCATGCGCAGCACCCGGGGGGAAAACTCTTGTACTATCACAACTACACCCCAATGCAAAAATCACCGCTTTGGAAAAAGACAGCAAAAGGTCTGATATTCTCGCTCACAATGTAAAAAAATATAATGCTGATAATGTCAGAATAATAAATGAAGACTTTTTAAATTTTAATCTGAAAAATCAGGAAAAATTTGACTTGATCCTTCTGGATGCACCTTGTACCGGTCTTGGGACAATGAAAAGGCATCCGGAAATACGCTGGCTCAGAACAAGAGAAGACATTAAAAAGATGGCTTCTTACCAGAACAAATTTTTGGAAAAAGCTTCGCAGCTTGTCACACACGGTGGTTACATTCTTTACAGCGTCTGTTCGCTTGAAGCAGAAGAGGGTATTGATGTTATCAATAAGTTTATAGACTCAAACCCAAATTTTAAAATTTTGACACCGGATGTTCATTATATACCCTCAGATTTCTTTTGGGACAAATTTTATTATACCCTGCCTCACAAGACACTTACAGACGGTTTTTTTGCAGCATTGTTAAAAAATACAGCTTAGCCTCTTTTTATATTTGAAAATCTCATAATATTCTTTATAATCGTAATCAGGTAACATAATTTTATTTATTCAAGAGTACAAATGGACCTTTATTATAACTTCAGAAGTATAGTAAATCTTAAGCTCAGTTTCAACGATTATAACAATAATCTTGACTCTGTAAGTTTTTCATCTTCACCTGAAAATGCCCTGCTGTCAAATAATATAAGTACTAAACAACAGCAAAAAATACTGCACATTCTTGACAACTATGAAAATAATCCTGGGATTGACTTGTCTGTTCTCAACTTTCGAAGAATGTCTGATTTTGCTTACAATATTTATTCCGTTTTATCAAAAATACCTATAGGACAAACTATTACCTACTCAACACTTGCAGAAAAAGCAGGGAAACCAAGGGCAGCAAGACCCGCCGGCACTTTGATGAAGTCAAATGCTTTTGCCTTAATTATTCCATGCCACCGGGTGGTGGGCAAAAATAATATAGGAGGCTTTTCTTCAGGGTTGAGGTTAAAAGAGAGGCTGCTGAAGTTCGAGCAGTTTTTCATATAAACATTTTTTATTTTACTTTTGCTGGTAATTGTCCGGCTTAAAGCATTTTAAAATGTTTGGTTAATACCATCAAATTTAAAGGTTTCTTTATAACACTTTATTAAGGAGGGCTATATGTCCGGCAAAACAAAAGTACCTGTTAAAAAAATTTCCCTTAAGGAATTCTCGGAAAAAGACCTCAAGCTCCGCAGACTTTTTATTCTGGTAGACGGACAAAAAGACTTTGACAACCTTGCTGAAAGTTCTCATTTCAGCAGAGAAGAATGTATGGAGAGGCTGAAGCTTTTAAAACAAAAAGGCTGCATTGATTTTGAAGAACCGGGGGAAAACGTCACTGACGACAATTCTGAAGATCTTGAAGCACCTGTCGAGTGCGAAGGCTTTTTCGACTGCCTTCAGAAGGAACTTGCCCGTCAAATAGGCCCGGTAGCCAATGCCATCATTAGAGAATTAAAGGAAAAGTACACTTTCAGCACCAAAGAGGATATGCTGAAAACAGTGGAACGGGTGGCAGAAGAAATCGAAACAAAAAAGAACAGGGAAATTTTTATTAACAACATGAAAGAGAAAATATTTAATTCAATGAAGGAGGAAGGCTAATGTTTAAATCAATTCAGGCGAAAGTTAACGCAATCATTACGGTGGTTTTAGTACTGGTTTTTTTGTTTTTCAGCTTTTTTCTCGATGCGAAACTAAGGGAAAATGCATGGCAGCAAAAGATTAAGCAGGCACAGTTATTGTATCAGCAGCTGAGTTTCCTAAAAACTTACATCGGCAAACACAGGGGAATTTGGATAAAAAATCCAAAAGGTGACGACTTCATTTTAAAAGAAGGAAATTTCGGCAGAAAAAATACTTCCATTGTGCTCGGTGATTTATCAGAGCAAGCTGTGGGTAACAACATGTATAACTTTAAAGTTGTCAGTCCCTATCCCATAAAAAAACGCAACAAAGCAGATGCATTCGAAACCCAGGCTCTTATGCAGTTTAAAACAAAGGGAACAGATACGGAAATTTACAAAATAAATAAAAAAGACAAGGTTCTCAGATATATAAAACCTATGGTTACAAAAGAGTTTTGCATAAAATGCCATCCGGAATACACCGTAGGAGACATTAACGGCGGAATAAGCATTACAATTCCCATTCAGGATACATTAAAGGAAATCAAGAGTTCTAGAATCTATTTCGGAATTTTTGGCATATCGACACTTATTATTGTACTCGTATCCCTGATACTTATCTTATCAAATATAGTTACAAAACCGATTAAACAACTAACGGACAGAGCTGAAAAAATAAGTACAGGCGATATTTCGATATCTACAGCCACAGAAAGGGAGGACGAAATAGGAGCACTGTCTAACGCAATCGAACGATTGAGAATAAGCATTAAAAAACTTATGAAGTAAAACTTCCATTTTTCACTAAACAGAATTATAATTACCTTTAAGCCCCCGGCCGGGGGCTTCTTCTCTTGTGACAATTGCTCCTCATGTAAATAATCTTCTAACTTATCATGAGAATAAAGTAGCCATTTATCAACAGGGCGAGCTTTGACTTTTTCGGGGACATTGCGAACCGCCCCGTCCAGTTATCCGGCAAGTTTGGGCATTGAAGCAATCTCCTGCGCATTTTAGCCATTACACTTTTGTTGTATCTGGTATAAAAAAAGAGGGCACTGACTCAAGTGCCCTCTTTTAAAAGTAACTTTACAGAAATTTTATATAATCGTTACGATTTTTTCTCAACTTTAGCTTCGTATTTTGATGGGCATTTTGCCAACAGGGTTCTGGCTTTAAAAGTATTCGTTTTCTTGGAATACTCACCTTCAATAATAACCTGTACATCTTCATTAAAAGCATCGGGGATTATTCCATTATATACAACATTTATTTCAGATCCTTTTTTGTCAGACATAACAAATTCCAAATGCTGATTAACCACATCCTTTTGTACAGTACCGTTTTTTACATCACCACTTACCCTCAGACCTTTTTCAGAATAAGCAGAAGGTTTTTTCACCAATTCGCTAACCTCAAGGTAGTAAACACTGCTGGAATTAAAACCGGAAATTATCAGATAACCCACTGCTGCTACAACAATAAGCCCGGCTATTAAAAACTTACTCTTTTTCATAACTATCACTCCTTTATATTGACCTATTCAAATATATGCAAAACATTATGTTATTGCTTGACATAAATAATGAATTCTCTTACACATTGTAAGATAAAAATACAATAAAAAAGTTTGAAATCAATGGAAAATTTATCGTTTTACAGTGCATTTTTTGCCGGAGTACTTTCATTTTTGTCCCCATGTGTTCTCCCTCTTTTGCCGGGGTATATCTCATTTATATCCGGTGAAAGTATAGAATCCCTCACCAAAGGGGGGCGCCATGCCCCGCGCCTGAAAGCTTTTCTCGGAGCAGTCTTTTTCGGTTTGGGTTTTACGCTGATTTTTGTAATGCTGGGTGCAAGTGCCACAAGTATAGGGCAGCTGCTTAATGAATATAAAGGCGTTTTGGCAAAAATTGCCGGGATTGTTGTTATTATCCTTGGTCTTCATATGCTGGGTGTCTTTAAAATCCAAAAGTTATTAAATCAGAAAAAATGGAACTATCAGAAAAAAAATAAGGGACCTTTTTATATTGAAGCCTTCCTTCTCGGTGTGGCTTTTGTTTTCGGCTGGACACCCTGTATAGGCCCCATCCTCGGCGGTATACTCGCTATGGCTTCACAGGAAGCAACGGTTTCACAGGGAATGTTGCTGCTTTTCACTTATTCCCTTGGATTATGGATTCCTTTTTTAATTTCTGCTCTTGCACTCGGTTTTGTAATAGGTGGAATAAGGAAAGCGGGTAAAACAATGATAATCGTGGAAAAAATTGCCGGTATTTTGCTTATAGTTATTGGTCTGCTTATGCTCACCGATTTATTAACGGTTATTGTTTCATATCTAACAAGATGGTTTCCTTTTCTATCCTCATTTTAACGTAAAACTTACCGGAATATTAACTGCTATTTCTTCTTGAGGCTTCTCTGTAACAATAACATTCTCAACAGCTTTTAACACTGCATCGTTCAAAATTGAATAAGAACTTTCTTTTGCTATCTCAATTTCTCCCAGAGTCCCGTCTTTTCTGATCTTAAACGATAATAATACTTTATCCTCAAGTCCTCTTCTTTTTGCAATAGAAGGATATTCAATCCGGCTTGTTATTTCTTTGCGTATATGCTGCAGATACTTACTCTTTTCTTCATCGTTCCAGCTGTTTTTTACCACTTTAAGACTGCTTCTTTGGCTTATTTCACGCTTTCTTTCATTATTAAACGTTAGTTTTGACAAATTGCGTTCAACTACTACTTTTTTGCCGCTCTCACTATTAGTCGGTGTCTTATATTCATCAGCTTCTGCCTTTTTCCTATTACTCCCTGCTTTTTCCGATGTCTTTTTCTCAATTTTTTTTTCGGTACGTTTCTCAGTTTTAGGCTCTTTATGAACTTTCTCCGACTTTATTGATTTTTTATTTATTCTTTCTTTATCAACAATGCCTGCAGATTTCGCTTGTTTCGTTTTTTTGGAATTTTGAATATTGTCTATTTTATAAAAACTTACTGCAATTGAGCGGGCAGTCTGATGATTTTTTGAATAAGGAAATACAATCATACCGGCAAGGATAAAATGAAACAGCCCTGATAATACTACAAAAAGTATAAGCAGAGGGGAATTCACCCCTCCGCTTCTTTTAGAATGTGACTTTAACACCGGCTAAATAATTCCTTTCGGCAGCCGGATAGTAACTTGATCCCGAAAAATCGCTATAGATAACATAATTGCTGTATTCCTCATCAAAAATATTATTAATTTTTAAATACGCCTCAATATTACCAAAATTATAGCTGATTTTGACATCACTTATACTGTAGTCGTCAACTTTTCCGGCTGCATTGTCATAATCATTGCCCTGATAAAACTCACTGAAATAACGGTAAAAATAATACATACCAAAACCGTTCTCAAACCTATAACCTATATTTGTTTTAACGGTATGTTTTGAAACCAGTGGTACAGTATTACCTTTCCAGGGGTCTTCATCGATCTCAGAGTCGGTATACGTGTATGCCACATCGAACACTGCATTTTTTCTGTTTAAACCGAATCTTGCTAAAAAAACAGTCTTCTTAGTATCCAGATTCGTGTTGGCAGGTTCTGTCCCCATGAAAGTATAATCTGGGTTTGTGAAGATTTCATCATTGGATTCCTGTTTGTATACCAATGCATCGAAATGATAAGAGTCATGCTCCCTTTTAAAGCCTATCTCATAAGTTTTATTGGTCTGCTCCTCAATTTCGGAGTTCAATCCGCCGAATTCATTGATTTCATCCGTTGTGGGGAAACGAAAACTTTTGTCATATTTTATATAAATGAAATTGTTTTTACCCAGTTCGTAACCGATTTTTACAAAGTAAGCATCAGCATCATAGTCTTTTCTTTTATCTATATCTTTGTAATCGTCCTCTATTTTTGAATACCGGTATCCGGTTTCCAGCACAGTCTTGTGAATATTTACGGTATCAGAGAGGTAAAAACTTTCTTTTTCTCTGTTTAATTCGCTGTTACTGGTAAATACTTCCAGATCTGTGTTTTTGTTGGAGTAGCCGGCTATAAGTTTATTTGAATATCCGTTATTTTCTATTGTATAAATGTAGGAAGGGTCTACAGAAAAACTTTCAATTTCATCCTTTCTATTCATCGAGTAAGAAACCCAGTTTGTATCCCTGTGTCTTTTGTACTGTGAAACATCCAGTATAAAATTCCCGTATCCTGTATAAAGTTTAGCATTGCCTCCAATGAGCCATTCATAGTCATCACTGCCGTCATCAGGAGAATTTGAATGTTGTCTGCCGAATTGTTTTATATCAATCTCACTGAGGCCGCCTGGCAGTCCGTATTCCTTGTCAATGTACAAACCGTTAACCCCTATATCAAATTTTTCTCCATAATATGTAGTTTCGCCGCTGAAACTTTCTTTGTAATACTCTCCGTTGTCCCTGTAACCGTCGGTTCTGTATTTATCGGCATTAAACAGCAGAGAAAAGCGCTCACCGGAAAATGTCCCCTGGGCAAAATACTCTGATGTATCATAAGAGCCGCCTTCAGCTTTCAGATAGCCGCCGCTTCGCACCGGCTTTCTTGTAATTATATTAATCGCTCCTCCAGTTGCCCTGTCACCGAAAAGTACAGAGTTGGGGCCGTAATATATCTCCACCCTTTCTATCATTTCAACGGGGATTGAATTGATATCAAAAGAGCTCATATCAACTGGGTTAACTTGTCTGCCGTTTACAAGTATAACATTATTAAAAGCCGCTTTGTCCCCCACAAAACCGCCCATGGAAATCGTTGAACTGACTTTACTGTAGGATTTTATCTGCAAACCTGCAGCGTAACTCAAAAGATCAAGAGTTGAGGACGGGGAAAGCTTATCAATCTTCTTTCTGTTGATAACTTCTACTGAAGGATTTCTGCTTAAGTCCTCTTTTGTATACATTTCACCGAAAACATTTATTCCCTCCAGCGTGACTGCATAAACATTTATAGATAACAACATAAAAAAAATGGTTATTAAAATTCTCATTGTTCCTCCTTTATTTTTAAAAGATACTTTTTCCTATACCTACTTGAACAAATGTCATACAGACCAAAGGATGTAGGTCTCGTCGCAAATAAATTAATTTTTTACCACCTCAACCCCTTAGCTTGGGAGGGGAACTAATCTCTCCCCCTAATTTAGAGGGAGATGCAAGAGGGGGTATATTTTATCAAACAACGCAACAACAACTCTCTTATATTCCAATAATTTCTACGTATCTGCTTATTATAACTTTTTCGTCATTAAACAGAATTATTTGCTGATTAGTTTAGTGGTGTATCGGTTATTGGCAGAAAAAATTAGGTCGCTTTGAGCATTGAACCAGCACATTCCACATCAAGGTTCTTCACTACCTGACTACCTCCCTATCTCACCACTTCCCTAATAATGCACCACACATATTACGCTTTACGCATTACTCATCAAGCTTTACACATTAAGCGTCACGGTTTTTAAAATATGGAAGGTTAATCAGGAACTGTTAAAAAATACCATTCGGCACCCCCTTATCCTCGTAAGTAGGTGCTGCGATCGTTTTATCCGGGTCTCCTGGCTTGCCTTCCTCCTACTGCTCCGCCTTCCCATCCCGCCCCAAAATTACTTTAGGATAATTTCGGGGCGGGTCAGTGGCATAATGGAGTTTCGTCAGGCTTACAGTTGCGGGACAGCGCCGGACTCTCACCGGACTTCCCCTTATATAAAACGCTGCAGCAATTTATTTAAAATCTAAAAAAACATTACCGTCCGTACACCTGAAATTCACTTCATACAGACTATTAATCTTTTCTACATCAAATTCTGAGCTGTTGTCAAATGCAAAATATAGCTTACCATCTTTCAGCCCTACCAGTTTATCGCATAAATAGTGGGCTATATTAACATCATGAACTGCAATAATAATGGTTTTATTCATTTTAATGGATTCTATTATTTCTATAATCTTCAGGGTAAACTTCGGGTCAAGGTTGGAAAACGGTTCATCCATGAGAACAATTTCGGTATCCTGGGCAATGGCTTTGGCTATAAGTGCCCGCTGCAATTCTCCGGAAGAAAGCTGATTAAGGAAAAAATCTTTTTTTTCTGTCAAATCACATATTTCAAGGGCTTCATTAATTTTTTCATTATCCTTTTTATCCAGAATTCCAAACCCCAAAGAATAGGGATATCTCCCAGCCTCAAGCAGATTAAAAACCCTGATCATAGGAAAATTATCCAACTGAGGCGGCACATAGGATATGCACCTTGCCACTTCAGCTTTAGAGAGTGTCTTGATATCTTTACCACCGGCAGTAATTTCACCGGCCTGTGAATCAATTATACCTGATATCAGTTTCAGAAGTGTACTTTTCCCGCTTCCATTAGGACCTAAAATACCGGTAATCATTCCCGAAGGGAAAAAGAGATTATCAATATCAAGTGTAAAGCCCGTATTGTATCTAATCTTAAGATTCCTGAGACCAATATTCATATACGCCTTCTAAGTATATATATAAAAAACGGTGTCCCGATTATTGCTGTAACTGCACCTATAGGAACCTCATAAGGGAAAAAAGCTGTCTTAAAAAATGTATCTATAATAACCAGAAAACTCCCGCCTGCAAAGAAACAGAGTATCATATTCAGTCTGTGATCAAGTCCTGCAATAATTTTTACAATGTGCGGAATAATAATCCCCACAAAACCTATCGCACCGCACAGAGCCACAGATACCGAAGTAATAAGTGAGCCGGTAATATAAATAATCAGTGAAAATTGCTTTATACTGACACCCGAGTTAACGGCAAAAGATTCCCCAAGCAGATATACATTCAATTTACCGCTCTGCATATAAAGAACAGCGGATAAAGCAATCACTATCAAAAGACTGATAAGAACGATATTAAGATCAAGAAAGACAGTACTGCCCAGATACCACATAAGCAGATCTTTTGTAAAACTTTCCGAGAGTACCGAATTAAAAAAAGTGATAATTGATGTAAAAAAGAAATTCAGCCCCACTCCCACCAATATCAGAGAATTGGCAGTAACAGAGCTCAGCCCACCGGCTGCCCAGTATACAAAAAATATTGTAACAAGCGCAAAGCTAAGGCTTAATATCTGCGTTGGGATAAATCCGGATACACCGAGAAAAAGAGAAAACGCCACCCCCACCGCGGCCGCTCCGGCTATCCCCAAAATAAAAGGGTCAGCAAGGGGGTTTCTGAAAAACGTCTGAAAACTGCACCCAACAATGGATAATCCCGCGCCCACCATAAAATCAGCCAGCACTCTGGGCAGCCGCAGTGACATAAAAACAGAATTCTCAGATGCGAAAAAATCAAAAGGATTAATAAATTTACCGCCAAAAGAAAGGCTGAAAAAAATAATACTGACACTTACAGCAAAACAGATTAAAAAGTAAAAGAAAATCTTTGAATAGGTTACCTGATTAATTTTTTTAACATTTTGCATGCGTCTATTATCCTGTACGAGGGTCTGAGAAAGATATCCGGCTTAACCTCCAGTATCTTCGCTTTCTCCCCCAGCCCTTTGATTTTTTCATAAAAAAAGCTGTCAGTTTCCGACCTTCCGTGCCTTCTTGCCAATATTATATAATCAGGGTTTAGTTGGAATATTTTTTCATAATTAATCTGTGGAAAATCCTTATTACTGTCAGCAAGTGCATTTCGAAGATTTGCACATTTGAGAATATCATTCACAAAATTACCTCCCCCAACGGCATATGCAGGCTTCGCACTGATAAGAAATACAACATCCCCTTTATAATCTATTTTACCGGAATTAAAATAGGAATCAATTCTGTTGCGAATATTTTTCGTTGATTTACCAAATATTTTGCCGATCTCATCAATCATCCGGCTTATATCACGGTAATCATCCACTTTGAAAAACCTGTTTCGAATCCCCAGTTTATCCAGCCTGTACTTAAGCCTTTTTGTATACCCTTCTCTCATACCAAGAACATGCGTCGGCTCAAGCATAAGAATCTTTTCAATGCTCGGTCTGTAGTAACTGCCAATTTCGGCGATATTTTTGGCCTTTGCCGGATAGTTGCACTTATCGGTAACGCCTACAACCTGGTTGCCCAGACCAACTTCAAAAAGAATCTCCGTCACATTAGGTGCGAGACTGACTATCCGATATTCCGCATGAGCAGTGAATAAAACTCCTAAAAAGCAGAAAAATACAAATGTTAATAATATTCTATACAAGACTGCCCGCCTTTTGCTGATTTGAATTTTAGATAATAACAGAAATATTGGATTTTTAAAGCATTAAGCTTAAAGACCTTTCCAACAATTCAGGGAAAGTGAGCTTGTTAGAAAAAAACTTTATTTATGAAATGCGGTATTCCAAGCATTTGGGATATCCTATTGTTGAGCAGATGCGTTCATGAGCAATAAAACACGAAAACTAACGTCATAACTAACTCAAACTTCTTAACCGCATCAACATTTTTAACAGGATAAAACTATACCCAATTTTAAATATCAACTTCGCTGAATGCCTGTAAATTTTAAAGGGGTGAACCTTTACCCCTACTCCTCTTCTCATCTTCTTCGGTTTTTATTTCTTCTTATTCTTCTTTTTATCTTTTTTGTATCGATCCTCGATACTGCATGAATCAGCTGCTCAGCCGCCCCCGCCGAAAAAAGCAAAAACTACAATCAGCAGTATAAAAATGATTACTCCAATATAATCACCCAAAAGAACCTCCTATTTTTCCACTCTGCCGCTGTACCACTTATCACCAATTAATATTTTATAAGTCATATTGATATTTGATTTATTCAAATATTCAGGTTTATGAATAAATATATCAATCACTGCATTGTTGTCCACAGGAAAATTGATTTTCCCTGAGTTTTGATTAATCAGTCCCCCGTTCAGAAATAGCGCAACAGCAGGATATATATCAAAAGGTTTAGTATTCCAAATATAAAAATTTTCTCCTTTATGACTAAGTTCAACAGCTTTAAGATCTCCACTTACACCCTTTATCCTGAGCTCCAAGCTCATATCCTTGTTCCCGTCTCTTCCCAGAGTCTCCTTATCCGCTGCAACATCCTTTTCACTTGCAAGCTTTTTTAACGTTACATTAATGTCGGTGACATTCTGTTTCGCTTTGTCCGTTATAAATTTTTCAATAATTAATTTGGGCTGCCTTTCAGGATAAAGAACGCCTGAGGCAAAAGAAATTGTTTTATCATAAGTTTGAATACCGCCCCCTGCAAATACGGTCACACCTTGCAATGAATCAGGCATTAAAAAGACATCTATGCTGAGAAAATCATCATTAGGACCAACAACTCCAATATAAGTTTTATTTTTTAAAGAAATACCACCCTTTGTCTCATGCCCTTTATACTTATAAAGTAAAAATCTTTCCTCAGACGCTTTCTTGGTAATTTTCATCTGCACATCTTTTATAAAAAAATCTCTCTCTTCTCTGTTGCATTTCAATGAAATACCGTGATTTTGGTCGATATAAAGCTTATCAGTACTTTGTTTATTTCCGGATAAATTATCTGATGCTAACCGGACCGTTTTAATACTGCAAAAATCCGTTTCGGCAATATTGTATTCCTCAGAAGAAGTTTTCATAGGTATCCCTTTAAATGTACCTTTGCCCCCTGTGCCTTTCCAGTTTCCCTGAAAACCTGATTCCTTCATTAACCCCGAATACGTTTGTCTGCATTGAAAAAGCGAACCCTCCGGTGTACAGTTCCTTTTAAATTCCAGATAATCTCCCTGCTTTACAATATCATTTACGTTATTAAAAATACCTTTGGATGGAATGTATATTTCTCCGGAATTTTCATCTAAGTTTATTCTCAGATAGAATGTTTCCTCCCTTTCGGGATATTTTACATTCATTTTATACATTTTTACTTTATTATTTTTGTTATTCCGCCCTTTTCTGTTTACAAGAGTAAAATTTGTCTTAAACTCCCTTTTTACACCTTTTTCACCCAATACAAACGTTACAGAATAATACCCTTCGGCACCTGAAACCACCGTTTTGTCATGCCCCAATACATCTATACTGACTCCGGAAACAGGATTACCTTCTTCATCTGTGACCCTGCCGGATATCTCAATTGCTGAGGCATTGTCAGCTTCAACTGTTAATTCCTCTTCTTCCGGAATATAACCCTCTTTCCTTGCTTTGAGACGAAAGTTTTTAAAAACATACATATCTATATTACTCAAAACAAATGAATTGATTTTCTTTTGGAAAAAATCGGCGAAATCCATCAGGGCAAAACCGTCAAATGTATGAAGATGAACAATAAAATTCTCTTCTCTGAAAATAAGATTATACTCTGACACCATGTTGACCACAGAAACAGGCCTTACAAAAATTCTTCCTTCATCTCCGAACTTTACATCCCGCTCAAACCTGCTTTCTCTCTTATCTGTCATATTTTCATAAAGATTCACAGCAGCTTTATTATCTTTAGCAAAAAAAAGTTTTACATCCACAGAATAGTTTTTATCTCTTTTTATATCCCATATTTTTTCCGTTTTTTCGCTGAAATAGTTGTACGTACTCTCAAGTCTTACGTAATTATCATACAGTTCATGAACCACTCCGGTGGCTATCCACCGCGAGCTTCCACCTTTCAGTTCAGTCATTTTGGGAAACATATCATAAAGGGAACTCAATGGATTATTTTCAGAAGCATTCAGATTTGACGAAACAAAAAGAATAAGCAGAAAAAAAACAACAAAACGTTTCATTGCAGCTCACCGAGATCAATCAGAGTTATCTCTTTGCCCCTAACCTCGATAACCTCTTCTTCTGTAAGCTTTTTAAGCAATCTGGAAAACGTTTCCGGCGTAGTTCCCAGAAGCAGTGCAAGCTCACCTTTATTCACGGGAAGTTTCACAATTTTCGAATTTTGCTTCTCTGCAATATTATTAAGATACGATAAAAATCTCTTTCTTGTATCCGCCAGCGTGAGATTTTCTATCATATTGACAAAATATTTTATCCTTCCGGCTAACACACCTATGAGCTTCATTGAAAATTCAGGCTGTCTTTTTATTTCGTCAAAAAGTTTTTTCGAATCAATTGCAAGAGCTTCACAATCCTCCAGTGCCGTGGCAGTAACAGGATATCTGTTTTTAAGATAAAGAAGTATCTCCGCAAAAATTTCGCCGTTCTTTACAAAGTGTATAACAGCTTCTTTGCCTTCGTCATTGGTTTTGGAGAGCTTTACAACCCCTGAAAGCAAAAAGTAGATATGACTGCCCTCCTCATCTTCCAGAAAGAAAATCTCTTTTTTCTCTTTGCTAACTACACTGCTAATCTGGTATAATGTATTATAAACATCCTCATCCCGGGAGCCTGTAAATATGTTTAGAAACATTTTAACTGCCGCATCTTTATTCATTACAAATCCTTACAATATTTTTTTGTATTTTTTTGACATACATCAAATAAATATTTTTAACAAGCCATTATGTAATATGATATAAATAACAAAAGGAGGTTCAAATGAGTATGTTTTGTTTTCAGTGCCAGGAAGCGGCAAAAAATGAAGGCTGCACCGTAAAAGGTGTTTGTGGAAAAGATGAAGAGGTGGCAAAGCTGCAGGATGCGCTTGTATACCTCTTGAAAGGAACAGGATTCTGGGCAAAAAAAGCCCGTCAATACGGAGTAACAGACGAAGAGGTTGACCTTTTTATTCTTGAAGGACTTTTTGCTACCGTCACAAACGTGAATTTTGATGCAGATCGTTTTGTTGAGTACTGCAACAAAGCGGCTGATTTAAAAGCAAAAATCAAAGGTGAGTTTCTCAATGCCTATAAACAAAAAGAAGGCATAGATTTCAGCGAAGAAATACCCAAAGAAGCTGCATGGGAGCCTGCTAAGACAAAAGAGGATTATCTTGCAAAAGCCGAAGAAGACGGAGTGCTGGCAGAAGAGAATGAAGATATACGATCCCTTAAGGAGCTTATAATTTACGGCCTTAAAGGTATTGCAGCCTATGCTGATCATGCATATGTTCTTAATGAAAAGAGTGACGAAATTTTTTCTTTTGCTGAAACAGCTCTCGCTGAAACCACAAGAGAAAATATTACATCCGAAGAACTCATCTCACTTGTTATGCAAGCCGGAGACACAGCTGTCAAAGCAATGGAAATACTTGACAAAGCAAATACAGGCACGTACGGCAAACAGGAAATCACATCAGTTAATACAAGCCTGAAGGAAGGTCCTGGTATTCTGGTTTCAGGACACGATCTTCTCGATCTCGAAGAGCTGCTCAAGCAGACGGAAGGAACAGGTATCAATGTTTATACTCACGGTGAAATGCTGCCTGCAAATGCATATCCGGAATTTAAGAAATATGATCATTTGGCCGGAAACTTCGGAACGGCTTGGTACAACCAAAAATCCGAGTTTGAGGAGTTTAACGGACCAATACTTTTCACTACAAATTGTATAGTTCCACCTAAAGAATCATACAAAGACAGAATTTATACAACCGGACTTGTCGGATGGCCGGGATGTAAGCACATTCCTAATGCAAAGACGGGAGAGCAGAAAGACTTTTCATCGTTAATAGAGCATGCCAAACAGCTTGGAAGTTTGCAGCCGCAGGAAAATAAAGAATTGACAATAGGTTTCGCAAAAGACCAGGTTATGGAACTGGCTGATAAAGTAATTGACGCTGTAAAAAGCGGTGCAATCAAACGTTTCGTTGTAATGGGCGGCTGTGACGGAAGACAAAAAAGCAGGGAATACTACACTGAAGTCGCAAAAGAGCTCCCTGAAGATACTGTAATTCTTACAGCCGGTTGTGCAAAATACCGCTATAACATGCTTGATCTCGGAGATATCGGAGGCATACCAAGAGTCCTTGATGCAGGTCAGTGCAATGACTCATATTCCCTGGCTTATATTGCATTGCAGCTGAAAGATGCATTCGGTCTGGATGATATCAATGATTTACCCATTTCTTACGACATCGCTTGGTACGAGCAGAAAGCTGTTTGTGTACTCTTAGCATTGCTTTCCCTGGGTGTAAAAGGGATAAGGTTAGGACCTACAGTTCCTGCATTTTTATCACCCAATGTGGTAAATGTACTGGTTGAAAATTTCGGAATTAAACCGATTGAAAATCCTGAAACAGACATCGAAGCAATGATGGCAGGCAAATAAACCAAAAAAAGCGGAGGTTCGCCTCCGCTTTTTTTATCTCTGGTAAAAAAACTGTTGACATAATTTTTATTAGTCTATATTTATTTAACATGATTAAAAATAGTTTACCCGCACTCAATCTTTTAGGCACATCAATATCTTTTGCTTCTCAGTATTTTTCTTTCTATTTTTTCTTTTTTTATAACAGAGATTCGGGGTGTGCCGCGTAGGCTGGGTAGTATATTATCAAAGTAAACCAAGGCCGCAGGCGGTACACCGCTTGCGGCCTTTTTTTATATCTAAAAACGGAGGTTGTCATGATTGTAGTAATGAAAATCGGAGCATCAGATGCTCAGCTGAATCGGATTTGCAGCAAAGGTGAAGAAATGGGATTCAAGCCCCATGTAATTTACGGAAAAGAAAGAAATGTGGTGGGACTTGTGGGACTCGGCAAAAGTGAAATGGGTATAATCGAAGATATGGAAGGTGTTGACAGAGTTTTGCCAATCACTAAGCCCTACAAACTTGCCAGCAAGGAAGTTAAAAAAGAATATTCAACTGTTGATGTCAGCGGCGTCCAGTTTGGAGGGGAAGAAATCACGGTAATTGCCGGCCCATGTGCAGTGGAAAGCGAGGAACAAATTGTCAAATCGGCGCAATATGTCAAGGCTGCCGGAGCAAAAATGCTGCGGGGAGGAGCATTTAAACCACGTACAAGTCCATACTCTTTTCAGGGATTGGGAGAAGAAGGTTTGAAATATCTATCCCAGGCAAGAGAAGAAACAGGTCTCCCCTTCACCACAGAAGTGGTTAACCCAAGGGATGTCGACCTCGTTTACAAATATACGGATATGTTTCAGGTGGGTGCAAGAAATATTCAGAATTTTGCTCTGCTCACACTCCTGGGGCAAACAGATAAGCCCGTTCTCCTTAAAAGAGGTATGGCAACAACAATAGATGAATTTCTCATGGCGGCAGAATATATTCTATCAGAAGGCAACAAAAATGTAGTGCTTTGCGAGAGAGGTATAAGAACTTTCGAAACGGCAACCAGAAATACTTTGGATATCAGCTGTATACCTGTTGTCAAAGAACGCTCACATCTTCCAATAATTATAGATCCCAGTCATGCTGCCGGTCACTGGCACTATGTGCCCGCTCTGTCAAAAGCTGCCATAGCAGTTGGAGCAGACGGTTTGATAGTAGAAGTGCACCCTGACCCGGAGAATGCTCTAAGCGACGGGGCACAATCACTAAATCCTGATGAGTTTATAAAAATGATGGGACAGATAAGAACAGTTGCTTTGTCTGTAGGTAAACATATGTAACTTTAATAACCTGTTGGATGTCATTTTACTCACGGCATTCAACAGGTTAAATCCCTAACTAAGCCTTCAATTTAATCCTTAGCGCTTCACACTCAGCACTGACTTTATGGAACAACTTCTATTCTGGTGGAAGGCATAACTTCACTGCCTTTACTGAAAAACAAAAGCAGGAGAAAGATAAAAAAAGCAGCAATAGAAATGATTGCAAAGATAACATTGTAATATCCGATAGGAATAAAGATGCATACAATAATCCAGTGAAGTATAATCACATAACCCGAATGCAGTTTTATTGGAAAATTATGAAATCTTGATATTACAGCAAGCCCGCTCATATTCCATCCATAGAGTGAAATTATTCTGTGAAAATTTAAAACAATTTCCCCTTCTTTACTTCCGGAGCCAAGAAAGAAATATAGTGCAATGTATAAAATGCCTGTTACAGCGGTCAGAAGGAGAAAAATAATTCCGGATGTCAAAAAACTTTTCCTTTGTTCTTTTATTCCCAGAAATACATACAGATAAAGAACTGTCCCTACAGCTATAAATAGGATCATGGAAATTATTAGTTCGAGAATGAGCGATTCAAAAAGAATGAATCCGAAAAAGATAATAACACCAAGTGTTATCGTCCAGAAACATAATACTTTCAGACGTTTTTTGAATAAATTTCTTGCCCTGTGCATCATGCTGAACATTACCGAGAGCGTAATCAGAGAAACAGGGAATGAAAACCCCAAAAAAAACGTATTAAGAGTCAGTTTTCTAAAGGGGAGCATATGAATATACTGGTGATTAAGTACGGCAAAAGCCGAAAAAACAAGCCCGATTGACAAGCAAAGAAGGGATGCATGATGAAACTTGGGCGCAGTGGGTACATCCATTCGGAAAAAACCCGAAGGGAAAAAGTTAAAGACACTGACACGCACTTTTTCCACGATGTATGCCATAATCAAAGCAAGAATAATAGACAATGCATATAATTCAAAAAAGGCCGTAAGTGCATAACATATCGAAAGGATGAAAAATAACCATACCTTTTTACTTAGATATTCGAAATTTTCTGAGAAATACAAAATTATTGTACCGCCGCTGCTTAAATTAAAAAGAAAAATATGAAGACGCTCAAAATTAATCTGCGGGAAAAAAAGATGCATAAAACCAAAACTGAGCGCAGAAGTCATTGTCAGCAGAAAAATAATTTTAACTGGCTTAGGCATCATGTTTTCCTCCCATAAGATGAAGTAAAGCCGAACTTAAATCATTGTAGAAAAAAGTGAATTTTTGTTCTTTCAGCTTCGATGGTGTCACCCTGCAGCCTTCAAGCAGAATCTCTTTACCCTTTTGTCCGAACAAACCACAAACGAAGGATGGCGGCAACTTCAAAATAACCGGTCGCTTCATAAAATTTGCCAGTGTTTCGGCAAAGTCCTTCTGTTTGACTGGCAAATCCGAAACAATATTCACAGCACCCTGGATTTTTTTATTAAAAATACACTCAAGTACTGAATACAGAGCATCATCAAGAGAAATCCAGCTTACCCACTGCTCACCTCTGCCAATCTTAAAGCCAAGTCCAAATCTGTAGAAATTATAATACTCTTTCAATGCCCCGCCCTTAAGGGTTAAAACAACGCCAAACCTTCCCGTAACAATCCGGCATGTATCTTTCAGTTTCAAAGCCTCTTTTTCCCAGTCCCAGCACAAATCTGAAATAAAATTTGCACCTTTTTCACATTCTTCGTCCACTACTGTTTCCCCTTTGTCACCATAATAACCGATTGCAGAAGCTGAGAAAAAAACCTCTGGGGGGGTTTCAAGCTGTTTGATTCGCTCAACCAAGAATCTTGTTGTATTAATACGGCTTTCCCTGATTGCTTTCTTTTTATTGTCAGTCCATCTGCCTTTACCTATAGGGTCTCCGGCGAGATGAATTACAATGTCAAAACCTTCCAATGAATCAGAAATATAACCGGAGTAGGGTTCATAAACAATTTCGTCTGCTCTGCTGCTTTTTTTTCTGATTAATTTATAAACTTTATGACCCATCATTTTCAGTAAAGTTGTCAATTCCCTTCCAATAACTCCACCGGAACCTGAAATAAGAATTTTTTTCTCAGGTACGTCGTATTTTTCTATTACTGATAAGTCATTTTTAATAACGGAATGCCTGTAGCAAAACATTCTCCCGAGCTCTTTTCTAACCGATCTTCCGGCAGCAATGTCAAGCAGAGCAGAAAGGGGCAGTTCATACTCCACGAAATCGGTCAGTTTTGAACTGCCTGCTGAAATATTCTTAAAATAATGGCTGTGCTGCCAAAATCTGAAAGGTCCCTTAATCTGGGCATCTTTAAAGAATTTGTTTTTATCATATTCAGTGTGGCTGGCTTCCCAATTTAATTTAATCCCGAATTTTTTGAGTCTAATAACCGCAGAGCTCCCGGCATATAGATTGTCCGGCTCTCTAAGGACTTCAGCATTAACCCAAGGAGGCGTCAGACGCCTTAAGACTCCCGGTCTTTCATGGTATCCGAAAAGCTTCTCCACCTCATAATCAACAACAAGCTCTTTTTTAAATGTATTTATCAAAAATCTACCCTTTTATCGAAAACCGCCGCAGTTGTTTAACATAAACTATACCGTTCTCTTTTTTCGTTATTTTAACTTTGCTTTTTATTCGGGGTTTGTCTCTATCCGAATAACGTGCAAAAAATTTTTTATAATTATGCTCACAAATCACAAGATCTAAAGGGGATTCCACCCCTTCGGCTGTGGAGTTAAGCCTGGTATGCGAGTAGACCCTGAGATTGGAATCACTTTTAAACCTTGGCGGTTTGCTGAAAAATTCTTCTGTATCTTTTTTAGCAGGCTTAAGTACAGCTCCCCTTAACCGTAAAATTGTTACAAAATTGTTTGTTGCCAATCCTCCCACACTCTGGGTAAGGCATACATCTTTTTTTTCAGGGGTTATTTCCGGAGGATACTGATCAGTCATAATTTTAAAAGCTTCTGCAATCTGAGCAAGTCCGGAAGCTCCAAGGGGGTGTCCTCTGGATTTTAAACCGCCTGAAATATTCACGGGTAGTCTCCCGTCGTGATATCCTTCTTTTGAAAGATAAAAATTTTCTATTTCACTCCGTTTTAAAAGCCCTGTATCCAGAAGCCCTAAAATCTCAAAAGGTGTAAAAGCATCGTGTATTTCTGCAAAATCTATAGATTCAGGAGCAATACCTGCCATTTGGTAAGCCTGAGTAGCAGCTTTTATCGTTGCATCAAAAGAAGTTATCGTCTCCCTTTTACTCAGAGACTGCCTGTCAGTACCCTGACCAATACCGATGATCTCCACGCTTCCTTTTTCAGAAGAGAGAACAATTGCTGCTGCACCATCACTGACAGGTGAACAGTCAAAAAGTCTCAAAGGTTCGGATATATATTTACTGTTGAAATATTTTTCCCTGTTTATTTCTTTTTTAAAGTGAGCAGTAGGATTTTTGCTTCCGTAAAAATGATTTTTTATTGCAACTTCTGCTAAGAGATTTTGAAATTTTGAAGGTCTGATGCGGCTTTCATAACGGAAACGATTAGCCACGATCGCAGCCAGTGCAGGCATTGTCAGACCTGTTTTGCGTTCGTAAGGATCAATCACCTGAGAAATCAAACCGGTAACTTCACCCGTGGAAAGGCTCGTCATCTTCTCAGCACCTATGACAAGCACATTTTTATATAAACCTGCTTTTACTGCTGCATATGCACTGTAAAAAACAGCTGCCCCTGTTGAAGAAGCCGTTTCAATGCGAACAGCCGGTTTACCATATATTCCCAGTTTATCCGTAATATAGGAAGCAATGTTACCCACGCCTGTGAAACCTTCAGGATTCATAAGGCCGATAAATACTCCGTCGACATCATCAGAATCCATATTAAGTTTCTCAAAAGTCTCCTGAATTATACCGATAAGGCTGGTTTTAAGCTTTCCGAAGTCAGATAAAGAAACATCTCTGATAAAAACTCTTTTCATAATTTTAAGTATAGTCCCGCCGCCAAATAGTGTCAAACAGGTATTAGATTTTTATTTTTAGGCGCTGATCAACCGCTGCTCCGCTCAACCAATAACCACTTCACCACATTACTACTTTACTCTCTAACCAACAAGTTGGCAAAGCTATTAAAAAATGGGATTGAGTAAAAGTCCTTAAAATCTTGAAAATTTCATTATTAATCATTATACTTCATTCAAAAATATGACTGAGGAGTAAATATGAAGGTGCAAAATGAGAACTATAAAATTAAAGATATAAACCTTGCAGAGTGGGGAAGAAAAGAGATAAAAATAGCCGAAAAGGAAATGCCCGGCTTGATAGCGATCAGAGAAAAATATGCAGACGAAAAACCTCTGAAAGGCGTAAAGATATCCGGAAGCCTCCACATGACAATTCAAACAGCTGTCCTGATAGAAACGCTCGTTGAGCTCGGTGCAAATGTAAGGTGGGCAAGCTGCAATATCTTCTCCACACAGGATCACGCTGCAGCAGCTATTGCAGAAGCCGGGATTCCGGTATTTGCCTGGAAAGGGGAAACTTTGGAAGAATACTGGTGGTGCACAGAGCAGGCTCTTTCATTTGAAGACGGCGGCCCTAATCTGATTGTAGATGACGGAGGGGACGCGACGTTAATGGTTCATTTAGGATATAAATCCGAGCAGGATCCGTCACTACTTGATAAGACACCAGATGGTGAGGATGAAAAAGAATTGTTAGCTCGACTCAAACATATACGTCAGAGAGATAACAATTTTTGGGAAAAACTTGTAAAAAATTTAAAGGGAGTATCCGAGGAGACAACAACTGGTGTTCACAGGTTATATCAGATGACGCAAACGGGGGAACTTCTCATACCCGCTATCAATGTAAATGATTCTGTAACAAAATCCAAGTTTGACAACCTTTACGGTTGCAGAGAATCACTCATAGACGGCATAAAGCGCGCAACCGATGTCATGATAGCTGGCAAGACAGCCGTTATTTGCGGTTATGGGGATGTCGGAAAGGGATGCGCTCAGGCTCTCAGAGGAATGGGGGCTAGAGTAATTGTCACGGAAATCGACCCCATCTGTGCACTTCAGGCATCCATGGAAGGCTATGAAGTTAAAACACTGGAAGACACTCTCGGAACAGGGGATATATACATAACGGCTACAGGAAACAGGGATGTGATAAAAGCCGGGCACATGGAGCAAATGAAGGATCAGGCAATCGTATGTAATATAGGGCATTTTGATAACGAGATACAGGTATCCCAGCTCAACGGTATCCCGGGTATAAAAAAGGAAAATATTAAACCTCAGGTGGATAAATACCGTTTTCCGGACGGACACGAAATTTTTATGCTTGCTGAAGGAAGGCTTGTAAATTTAGGCTGTGCAACAGGCCATCCTTCCTTTGTGATGTCCAACTCTTTTGCAAATCAAGTCCTGGCTCAAATTGATCTGTGGAAAAATAAAGACACATATAAACCTGGGGTTTACATGCTGGCTAAAAAACTTGATGAGGAAGTTGCAAGACTGCATCTGGAAAAAATTGGTGTAAAGCTGACAACATTGACAAAAGAACAGGCTGATTACATCGGTGTGAAAGTTGAAGGGCCTTATAAACCGGAATATTACAGATATTAGGTGTTATAAAAAGGAGACCGGCTTAATTGTGCCGGCTCTTATTCTCTTTAGCATTGCAGGTTTCAATATTGTCATTTAAGTTTCGCACTTACCCTTCCTAAACTTCTTTGCGAAACTTGAAATTGTTATTTGAATAATAAACGTGGCATTTTGCATCAAAAAAGTGGAAAATCCCCTTATGGATTTGCAATCAACTATTTACCCATAAAACGGTTAACTCACCTAAAATATAAACCTGTATCCAAATGACGTATCAATCTCTTCTATAATGATTTAAGTATTCCTGAGATCTTTGAATAAGTACCCCACCCAACTTCCCCTAAATTAGGGAAGGAGCTTTATCTCCCCTCCTATCGAAGAGTTAGGAGGGGATGAAGGGTGGTAAAATTTATAAGAATACATTATTCAAAGGTCTTTTTCTGTTAGTATTTGACGAACATGGCAGAAGTTTCAGTATACATATTTGACAAGCTAATATTTCATGTATATAATAATCAAGCATAAAATATACAATGGAGGTCGATAATGAAGATTTTTTTTAGACTGTTTTTTTTGATTCTGTTTTTGACAGCAGCCGTATCAGTTTTTGCCAAACCGGCTGTCAAATTTGGGGTACCTGCGTGGCCTGGAGTTACTGTAAAATCAGAGGTAGCCGCCCAGATACTTAAAACAATGGGATACGAAACAGAACAAAGTGTTTTAAGCGCACCGGCTGTTTTTGAAAGTTTAAAAACAAATAATCTTGATGCATACCTGGCTGGATGGAGCCCACAGGAAGACACTATGATAGATCCCTTAAAAGAAAAGGGTGAAATAAAACTACTCGGTACAAATTTAGATGAAGGTCGAATCAGTCTCTGTGTCCCCACGTATGTTTGGGAAGACGGCGTAAAATCATTTGCAGATTTAGATAAATATGCGGAAAAATTTAAAAACAAAATATATAACCTTCAGCCTGGAACAGGAATGAACAATCATATGACAGAGATAATAGCAAACGATGTAGCAGGACTCGGCGACTGGACGCAGGTGGAAAGCTCCACACCAGCCATGCTTGCTACAGTAAGAGCCCAGATGAGACAGAATAAGTGGGTCACTTTTGGATGCTGGAAACCTCACTGGATGAATGTCATTCTTGATGTCAAATATCTGGAAGGGGTACCGGGCACAGAAAAGTTTGTCAGTAAAAGCGTTGTCTATACAATTGTACGAAAGGGACTAAAAGAAGATTATCCCGAGGTTTACAAATTTCTCGATCAGATTAAAGTCAACTCTGAGATACAGAGTAAATGGATTTATGAATTTGGTTATAAAAAAAGAACACCTGAAGATGTGGCAAAAGAGTGGATTGGAGAAAATTTAGATATAGTTGAAAAATGGCTGAAAGGTGTGAAAACGGTAGGCGGAGAACCTGCAGCTGAAGTTCTACGTAATACTTTTGCAAATTAACCTGACACCCTCCCATTTTTTAAAGAGCTATGTCAAATAACCGGTGAGAGAGTAATATGGTGAGAAGGGAAGTAAAGAAGTAGTAATTTGCTGAGTGGCGTATTGGTGTATTATGGTATTGAACTTTGAACGTTCAACCCATCCTGCATCTTACGCTCCACTCTTTACTCTTTACCCTTAACGCATTACACATCACCCATCACGGCTTTTATAATTTTTTGCTAATAATTTCCTCGTATACATCTAAGTCTTTCTTCCCAAAAAGAACAAACCTAATCAGTTTCACTTTTTTCAAGACTGGTATTTCAGCTGCCACTGTATCCACAGCTATCTCTGTAGCTTCTTTTAAAGGATAACCAAATGCACCGGTGGAAATAGCCGGAAAAACAATGGATTCAATATTATTATCTTCAGCCAGTTCCAAAGCTTTTTTATAACAGTTTCGCAACAGTTTATCTTCCGGTTTGTCCACTCCATAGACAGGTCCCAGACAGTGTATTACATGAGAATTAGGCAAATTATGTGCTCCGGTAATCACAGCATCGCCCGGCTTTATGGGAGCTAAGGGTTTACACTCTTCAGCAAGCCCGCTGCCTGCGGCTCTGTGAATCGCACCTGCAACACCCCCTCCGGGCATAAGCCTGGCATTGGCGGCGTTAACTACAGCATCAATATCCTCCTGGGATGCAATATCACCCTGAACAGTCTCTAAAGTAACCCCGTTTATTTGCTTTTTCATTATTGCACCTCCATGAATTTATGCTTACATATATAAAATTAATGTTTTCCCCTCTGTTGTCAAAGAGAATATATTGCAAAATAATGCCGGCTGTATTATCACTTTAATTATGAATACTCTATATTTTGATATGACATCCGGTCTTGCCGGCGACATGACTGTTGCCGGGCTCCTGCACATTAGCGGGGTAAAAAGCAGAGTGCTCTCAGAACTCTTTTCAAAATTTTTCAAAAGCAAAGTGGAAATAGTGTTAGAGACTTGTTTTGTCAATGGAATTAAATGCAGCCGGTTGTCTATAGACTTCGACAAAACTGCAGTAAAAAAAAGAGATTTCTTAACAATAAAAGAAATGATTTCATCAAGCTCCCTTATCAGTGAAAAAGTGAAAATTGCCTCAACAGGAATTTTCAGAATCATTGCCGAAGCTGAATCAAAAATACACGGTCAAAATATCGACAATGTACATTTTCACGAAGTAGGAGCTGTTGATTCCATAATAGACATTATTTCCACAGCCTACCTGTTGGAAAAAATATCCCCCGACAAAATAGTATTTTCCACCCCTCTCACTGGCTCCGGGATAATAAAATCTGGACACGGGACTATTCCTGTACCTTCTCCGGCAACAATGGAAATTTTAAAAGGATTAGATATAAAACGCATTGACGCAGGCGATGAACTCACCACACCAACAGGTGCAGCAATCATAAAATATTACTGTAACAATGCAAATATATCTTTCAGCGGGAGAATCCTTGAAACAGCATATTCAACTGGCACCAAATCATTCGAAGAACTGCCCAATATACTCCGAATCCTCCTTCTGAAACAAAACAGTCAGGCACATAATATTATTGAAATCGAAGCTAACGTTGACGACATGACCGGTGAAGAGATGGGTTTTCTCATGGACAGCTTCTTAAAATCAGGTGCTTTGGATATATTCTTCACACCGGTTTATATGAAAAAAAACAGACCGGGGTATAAAATCAGTATTCTTTGCTCACCCGATAAAGCTGAATTTTTATCTGAGAAACTCCTCAGGGAAAGTTCCACTGCAGGCATCAGATTCAGCGAACGACAGAGGATAATTCTGGACAGGGAGTTCACCTCGTTGGAATTCAAAGGATACACAGTTACTCTCAAGAAAATTTCCGGTGATAATTTTGTTAAAATATATCCTGAGTATGAAAGTGTTGCAGAAATTGCCCGCCAAACAGGCACTCCCTTTAACACCGTCTACCGGGAAATACTGAAAAATTTAGAATAAAAAAGCCGCCTTCCGGCGGCTTTTTTGGCTTAATAATATTTGTACTTTTCCTGCAGCTTTCTGACTAATTTCTGCTGCTTTCTTTTAGCCTTGAGTACTTTCTTTCTTCGCACCTCAGTAGGCTTTTCATAGTAAGTATGCTTTTTAATTTCCCTGATAAGACCTTCTCTTTCAATTTTTTTCTTGAGAAGCCTTAAAGCGAAATCGACGTTTTCTCCGTCAACCTTTACTACAGCGTTTACTGCCAAGTTCATCACCCCATTTCTTTAATTTTGGTTTTTAAAACAATATCAAAAACATCATCGATAGTTTTAGCAAACACTACCGAGATTTGCTTTTTAACATCCGATGGAACCTCTGTCAAGTCCTTCCTGTTATCCTCCGGCAAAATCACCTTTTTTACACCTGCTCGATGAGCCGCAAGTACTTTTTCTTTTATACCTCCAACCGGAAGCACCTTCCCTCTGAGATTAATCTCACCACTCATTGCAACATTGCAGTCCACATAAATACCTGACAAGGCAGATAATATAGCTGTAGCCATGGTAATGCCGGCTGACGGTCCGTCTTTGGGCACGGCTCCTTCAGGCACATGCAGATGAATGTCAAAATCCTTAAATTTATATGATGGAACCTGGAATCTTCTCGCTCTGCTTTTTACAACAGAAAGAGCTGTTCGGGCAGATTCCTGCATCACATCCCCGATATGACCCGTAATCTGCAGCTGACCGTTGCCCTCATAGGCAGCAACTTCCGTTTGGAGAATGTCTCCACCGTACGGTGTCCAGGCAAGACCAGTGGCAACTCCCACATCTTCGGATTCCTCAACGTGCTCAAGCCGAAATCGCTTCACACCGAGAAGATTTTCAAGATTTTTTCTTGTAACCTTGACTGAAGTAACATTGTTTTCTGTTATAAGCTTTTTTGCTGCCTTTCTGATAACCGATGCCAGTTCTCTCTCAAGATTTCTCACACCAGCTTCTTTGGTATAATATCTGATTACATCCAAAATAGCATTTTCTGCAATGTCAACTTTCTCAGCCGGAATATTATGCTCTGAAAGTTGCTTTGGAAAAAGATACTTTTCGGCAATATTAAGCTTCTCCCGTTCCGTATAACCCGGGATACGTATAACTTCCATTCTGTCCAGAAGAGCATGGGGAATGGATTCCACTGTATTGGCAGTTGTAATAAAAAATACTTTCGAAAGATCAAAGTCCACTTCCAGATAATGGTCAGAAAAGCTGTTATTCTGCTCCGGATCCAAAGCCTCCAGCAGTGCTGATGAAGGATCGCCTCTAAAATCCATACCAAGTTTATCTATTTCATCAAGCAGAAACACCGGATTCATACTCTCAGCCCTTCTGACAGACTGAATAATTTTGCCGGGCATCGAGCCTATATATGTTCTTCTGTGCCCCCTGATTTCAGCCTCGTCCCTTACTCCGCCGAGGCTTAGCCGGACAAAATTTCTATTCATCGACTCAGCAATGGATTTAGCCAGCGAGGTTTTGCCCACTCCTGGCGGACCAACGAAACAGAGTATAGGGCCTTTTATTCTTTCGGAAAACTTTTTAACCGCAAGAAACTCCAAAATTCTTTCCTTGGGCTTTTCCAAACCGTAATGATCCCTGTTTAATATGTTTGCAGCCTTTTCTAAATCAAGAATATCCTCGGTATATTCGCCCCAGGGTAAACTGACTATCCAGTCAAGGTAATTTCGGACTACCGTTGTTTCTGCACTCATCGGCGGCATAATTCTCAGTTTTTTAAGCTCTTTCTCTGCTTTTTCCCTGACAATTTTCGGCATTTTTTTCTCATTAATTGCTGTCTGTAGCTCTTCAATATCAGCCTTTATATCCTCATCTCTTCCCAGCTCTTTATTAATAGCTTTTATTTGCTCATTCAAATAATACTCCCGCTGGGTCTTGGTTATCTGAGATTTGACTCGCTGCTTTATCTTTTTGTCAATTTTCTTGATTTCAGTTTCCATTTCAATAAATTCAATAATTTTTTCAATTCTTTCACTTAAACTCGCTATTTCAAGTATTTCCTGCTGTTCACTAACACGTATACTTAAGTTGGAGGCAATCATATAGGAAAGGTTATTCAAGTCGTCCATTTTGATGATTGAATCATAAATTTCTTTGGGAATTTTATTCTCTGTTTGTGCGAATTCCTTAAAGTGCTGCATGAGTGATTCTCTAAGGTATTTATAAAATGTTTCATCTTCATTTTTATCTTCAAAAGGTTTTACATTCACATAAGTACACTCTTCTTCCACAAACAGATCTTTAATCTCAGCCCGATATGCCCCTTCAACAAGAACTTTAATACTCCCGTCAGGAAGTTTGAGTACCTGAAGAACATCAGCTACTACACCAACATTGTATAAATACTCAATACCGGGATCATTGACACCTGAATCCTTTTGTAAAACCAGAAATATTTTTTTATCTGTGTCCCCTGCAACATCAAGTGCGTTTATAGATTTTTTTCTTCCCACAAAAACGGGTGTAACCATTGTGGGAAATATAACTATATCTCTAAGCGGTATCAGAGAAAACTGCTCAGTTTTATCTGCCATTATCTATAACTCCTTTATTTATTATCTGAATTAAACGAATAAAAAAGGCGCCTTCAGGCGCCTGATAATTTATGCTGATTCTTTTTCATCCTCATTTATTATCACCGGGTCAGCCCCTGAACTGACCGTATCCTCATTAATGATACATTCTTTGATATCTTTGTGGGATGGTATTTTATACATAATATCCATCATTGTTTCCTCTAAAATGCCCCTTAAACCTCTGGCTCCTGTTTTTCTGTTAATAGCCTGTCTGGCAATTCCCCTGAGAGCGCCATCGGTAAAAGACAATTTCACATTATCAAATTTGAAAATTTCCTCATACTGTTTTACCAGTGAATTCTTCGGTTCCGTAAGTATAGAAACAAGTGCATCTTCATCCAGATCATCCAGAACAGCTGCAACCGGTACACGTCCGACAAATTCCGGTATCAGTCCATATTTTATAAGATCCTCAGGCTGCAAAAGCTTCAGTATATCTGCTCTCTCATAATCGTTGACATTCTTACTGTTTGATTTAAAACCAACTGCTTTCTTGCCTATACGCTCTTTTATAATGCCGTCAAGATGTTCAAAAGCACCGCCGCATACAAACAGTATATTGGAAGTATCCACCTGAACGTAATCCTGATTTGGATGTTTCCTGCCCCCCTGAGGCGGTATATTGGCAACAGTACCCTCAATTATTTTCAACAGTGCCTGCTGCACTCCCTCACCGCTGACATCCCTGGTAATTGAAGGGCTGTCTGTTTTACGTGTGATTTTGTCAATTTCGTCTATAAAAATGATACCTTTTTCCGTTTTATCCACATCAAAGTCAGCGGATTGAAGAAGTTTCAAAACAACATTTTCAACATCCTCACCGACATAGCCGGCTTCTGTAAGTGTTGTTGCATCCGCTATAGCAAAAGGAACATTCAGTATCCTGGCAAGAGTCCTTGCCAGCAATGTCTTCCCTGTCCCGGTGGAACCTAACAGAAGGATATTGGATTTTTCCAATTCAACTTCAGATTTATTACCGTACAGTACACGCTTAAAATGGTTATACACGGCCACACTCAATATCTTCTTGGCACTGTCCTGACCAATCACATAATCATCCAGCTTGGCTTTTATCTCTTTCGGACTTAAAAGCTTCACATCACCTTGTGCTTCTTTTGCTTCAAGATCTTCTTCCAGAATATCATTACATAAATATATACATTCATCGCAGATATACACATCAGTTGGACCGGCTATAAGCTTCTTAACCTCTTCCTGATGTTTTCCGCAAAAAGAGCAGAAAAGCTCTTCATTTTTCTTTTTCGCCATTAGGCACCTCTTCAACTAAATAGTAATTTATCAGTTATTCAAGATACGGTATTGATTAATTTTATCAAGACCTTTTTGAGATGACCTCATCAATCAAGCCGTATTGGAGAGCTTCTTCACTGCTCATGAAAAAGTCTCTGTCGCTGTCAGCCTCAATCTGTTCCAGAGGTTTTCCCGTTTTTTCAGCCAGTATTTCGTTTATTCTGGCTTTCATCCTTAATATTTCCTTCGCATGAATTTCTATATCCTTCGCCTGCCCCTGAAATCCGCCAAGAGGTTGATGAATCATTATTCTGGCATTGGGTACAGAATATCTTTTTCCGCTGGCTCCGCATGCCAAAAGAACAGCCGCCATGCTCGCAGCCTGACCGAGACAGATTGTGGAAACATCGGGTTTTATATAATTAATTGTATCCAGAATAGCTAAGCCGCTTGTAATAACTCCACCGGGGCTGTTTATATAAAGGTGGATATCCTTGTCAGGATCGTCAGCTTCCAAAAATAAAAGCTGTGCAATTATTGTATTAGCCAGATTATCCTCAATAGGAGTTCCCATGAAAATAATCCTGTCTTTAAGAAGCCTTGAATATATATCGTAGGCTCTTTCCCCTCTGCCTGTCTGTTCTATCACATATGGTACATAAAAACTCATTATTCTTCCCCACTTTTCTCTTTATTTTCTTCCGGTTCTTCCTGCTCTGCTGCTTCTTCAGCATTCTGCTTTTCAGCAAGCTCATCCGGGTCAACGTATTTCTCGGCAATTTCATTATGTTCGCCGAGAAAATCGAATATTTTATCTGTCATGATGTTATTCTTTAGACTTTCTTTACCGCCTTGTTGTTCAATTTCTTTTTTGTATTCCTCTACATCTTTTTTCATTTCTTCAGCTAGTTCTACAATTTTATTTTCAATTTCTTCTTCACTTACTTCTATGCTGTGCATTTCGGCGAGTTTGTTAAGAATTATTGCACTTTTAACCTGAGTTGCTGCCCTTCCCTTAAACTCGTCTTTGATATTGTCTTTATTCAATCCCAGCTGCTCCGGATTAACACCGTACATATACATGTACTGTTGCAGCGTCTGGTCAGCAAGCCTGCCGGCCTGTTCATCCACTATAGTCTCAGGAACTTCAAAAGGATTTTCCTCTATCAGTTTTTCGATAATTTTGTCATACAACCTGTCCTTAGCCATTTGTGCAGCCTCTTTCTCAAGATCCTCTCTGACAAGTTTTTTCAAATCATCCAGTGTTTCACAGTTTTCGTCAATATCCTTTGCAAAATCGTCATTAAGCTCAGGGACATCTTTCTGCTTAACTTCTTTTAACGTAACCTCGAAATTTGCATCTTTACCGGCAAGATCTTTCGCATAGTTTTCAGGGAATGTCACTTCAATGTTTTTTGTTTCCCCGGGTTTCATCCCGACAAGCCCCTCTTCAAAATCTTCCAAAAACGTATTTGAACCCACAACAATGCTGTAATCATTCGCCGAGCCGCCTTCAAATTTCTCTCCGTCAATTGTGCCGACAAAATCGATTACAACCATATCATCCTTTTCAACAGCCTTATCTTCCACAGGCTCAAAAGAACTGTTTTTCTCACGGAGATCTTCAAGAACTTTTTCCACGTCATTCTCTCTGACCTCGGCAATCTCCTTCTCAAACGAATAGCCTTTATAATTTTCTATATTTACCTCTGGAAATACATCAACATAAACCTTGAATTTAATAGGTTCATTTTCTTCAAAATTCACATCCTTAATAACCGGAGTATTTAACGGATTTATTCCCTCTGAAGTTATAGCCTCATAAACTGAATCGTTAATAAGATTCTCCAAAGCGTTAACCCTCAGCTTGTGATTGTGCTCCCTGATAATAATATTTTTAGGAGCTTTACCTTTCCTGAATCCGGGTATTTTTACAGTCGGAGCAAGCTTTTTGACTTCCGCTTCAAATCTTTCATTGTATTTCTCGGCAGGAACTTCAACAGTCAGTTCCTTCTGAGAATTTTCAACATCTTTTACTTCAACCTTCATAATTTTGTCCCCTTTAAAATTTGTGATTTTTTATTTAGAAACAGGTGACGAGACCTGAAGCTCTCATACAATTTTATTCCAGACATAACTGTGCCTTTACTCAAGATGAATATGTATAATGACAAAAACACTTAAAATCAAGACTTTTTTCACTAGCGTCACCCCATTTTTCACAGTGCAAATATTTTTCAATGTAATTTGCACAAATGAAGCAGCCGATGTTTGAGAAACGTACTGCCGGTTAGCGGTCACACCCTGTGTTGGAATGTAAAATGGATAAATATTTGCAAATAAAAACAATTATGAGAGGAGGGTGTAGACGGTTAGCGGCAGTAGTTTCGAGTTTCGGCTGCGAAATGCGTGCAAATTACATTGAAATCAGTGTCATGTTAGCTAAATATATGTAAAACAAAACTTTTATATAATTTTTGGGGTGATACCAGTTTTTTCATCGGCAAGCTACCAAAATATACACATTTAAAAAGGCGTGACTAATAACACGGAGGTAATTAAACGTATTTGAGTTACTTGAGGAGGTTAAGGCAGTGGGATACCAACCGAGTACACAACTTTATCAACTTCCTTAACCTTTACCCTGTTAAATGCCGTAGGCAACCAGCCCTCCCGGCGGACGTGGCGATGCTGATATTTAGCAGGGTAAACCTCAACCTCCAACTTCCCCATCTCACTATCTCACAATCTCCCCCATTCCTCACTTTTCAGAAATCTCTAACTCATTCTCTAAAAATTCTTTTAATGCTGCTGCCTGGTTATACCGGCGATTTCTTGCCGAATACAGGAGAGTTAATTTATTATTATTTTTTGCAATAGCTGTCAATTTATCCAAAGTCTCAGCTTTTCCTTTCAGTTCTGCAAAATACAGTTTTTTAAACTCTTCCCATTTTTCTTCATCATGAGAAAACCATTTGCGCAAACTGATGCTGGGTGCGGCATACTTAAGCCAATAATCCAGGAGCAAATCCTCTTTTTTAATTCCTCTTGGCCAGATGCCGTCCACCAAAATTCTTACACCGTCGCTCTGAGACACAGGGTCGTATACCCTTTTAAACTGAACATCCATATTTTCTGCCTGTTTATCTTAAAAATTTCTTTCTGTATTCATCTATCATCTTATGGTATTTTTCGTGTGTTCCTTCGCCCATTTCTTTTTCCTCTATTTCTTCAAACCTTTGGAAAAGTTTATTATCCATGTCGCTGCCAAGAGAGAGCTCTGCCATTCTAAATAATATATCGTTTTCTTTATCGATATGTTGTCTCAAAAGCTCCACATAAGCGTATGCATTGTCGGCAAATTTTTCAGCAGCTATTTCACTTTCAGCCAAGTCATCGAGGGATTCGAGCATAGCTCTTATATGATTTCTTCCCATTTCATGCTCATCAAGCATTACACCTATAGGTCCTCCCTCTTTCTGAATTCCTGCTTTTTCAAGAGTGGGAAACAATTCTCTTTCTTCCTTAGTATGATGACACTTGTCTGCAAATTCTCTGAAAAATGTTACAGTATTCCTTATTTCATCTTCTTCCAGCTTGTTCACTTTACCTTTTTCTATGTACTCAGCAATACTTTCCAGCACTTCCAGCATGATTTTAATACCTTCGTGCTCATTTTTTAACTGCTCAGTGGATTTCATAATTACCTCCTTTATTAAATTGTTGATTATTAATATCGGCTTTCAGGCAAATTAAACTTTGATATATATCAAAAATTCCAGAATTTTTTAAAAAGCCGGCCAAAAAATAAGCATATTTCCAAACTAAACTATTCATGTTGGAAATTTTCTCGTTTGCAATTTATTGTCAACAAAGCAAAAAAGTTACACCTCAAAGCAAGTTTACTCTTGACAAACTGCATCGCAAGCCACTATTTATTTTTCAAATCATCTGCCCAAAGCCCCCGAAATGGCGGCTGAAAAGATGCCGGAGAGTGGATAGTTTTTATATTATTTAACCCAGGGTTCTGGGTTAATCATGATAAATTGAGAGGTGAAATATATGATACCTGAACACATGTCAGCGGTTCAATTAACAGACCACGGGGGTATTGAAAAACTTAAATACAGAGAAGATGTTTCCGTACCGCAGCCAGGTAAAAATGAACTACTGATAAAAGTTACCGCCACCGCAAAAAACAACACCGACCGGAAGGTTCGTGAAGGTTTGTACCCGACTGAGGATGACAGCGATGTCGCTTCCTTCAGCATGAGCAAAGATTCCGGATTGAGTTTTCCGAGAATCCAGGGCGCAGATGTAGTCGGACGGGTGGTAAAATGCGGATCAGGTGTTTCGGAAAACAGGGTGGGAGAAAGGGGGCTTCTGGATTTTAATATCTATTCCACAGACAGAGACGATATTAACCTGACTCCGGACTACTTCGGTCATGGTAAAGACGGTGGTTTTGCAGAATATATGGTGGTTCCCGCTGATCAGTTTTACACCGTAGAGAACACTGAATTATCAGATGCTGAGCTTGCTGCTATGGGTATGTGTTCGTATCAAACCGGCCTTCATATGCTGAATGCTGCCGGTGTAAGCGAAAATGAAAATGTACTTATTACAGGAGCAAGCGGCGGAGTTGGAACAGCGCTTATTCAGATGTGCCGTTTAAAAGGTGCTACTCCGTATGCAGTAAGCAGCCCGGGAAAAGCAAATACTCTTATTGAACTGGGAGCTGAAAACGTTATCGACCGCTCAGAAGTTGACAATTGGCCAAAAGCAGTGAATGAGGCTGCAGACGGTAAACCAATTGATGCAGTAATGGACCTTGTGGGCGGTAATATGACTATACCTTTGATAGACTCCATGATACAGGATATGTCCTCACGGAAAACTTATCCAAGATATTCTATTGCCGGTGCCAGCGGTGGAAATGTTACCAAGATACTCTGGACAAAGATTTATCTCTATCAGGTTCAGATATTCGGCATTTCCCATGGTACAAGAGCAGAAGCAAAGCAGCTTATCGACTGGATAAGAAAAGGTGAGCTGAAACCTGTATTACATGGAACTTTCAGATTGTCGGAAATACACAAAGCGGAAAATTACTTTGTAAACCGCAGCAGTAATTTTGTCGGCAAAATTGTAATAGTCCCGGATTCCGAATGGGAAGAACACGGGAAAAAATATGCTGTTTCAGGAGAATAATATGAACAGAGTGCGTCGTATTCAACTTATTGATACACATTCCGGTGGTGATGTAAGCAGGATTGTAACCAGTGGCATAGGCTTGTTACCCGGCGGGAATGTAAGAGAAAAGATGGAATATCTTCAAAAACATGCTGACGGTTTGCGCAAGCTTCTTATAAATGAGCCTTACGGAATACCTGAAATGTCTGTTGACCTTATTGTTGAGCCTTCCCATCCTGACGCCGTTGCAGGCTATATTATTATGGAAGTGATGGGATATCCCGTTTATTCCGGATCCAATACAATATGTACAGCCACAGCCTTGCTGGAAAGCGGGATTGTACCAATGCAGGAAGGTGAGCAGGAGTTTATCCTGGAATCACCTGCAGGTCTTGCACATATAGGTGCAAAATGTCATAACGGCCGTGTTGAATCGATCACCTGTGAAGGGCTGCCAAGTTATATCGCTGCATATAAAGAAAAGATCAATGTTAAAGGAATCGGAGACGTTACATACAGTTTGGCATGGAGCGGTGGTTTTTACGGTCTTATTGATGCCACTGAGCTTGGATTTAATCTTGAGCTAAAAGAAGAACCTGAGTTGGCGGCAACTGCATTTAAAATTACAGAGGCAATCCGCAAAGATTTTCGTCATGAGCACCCGGAGCTTGGAAATGTCGGTCCTCTGCCGTTCCTGCATTTTATGGGCCCTGTTTCAAAAGTTGCCGAAGGCAGATTCGAATCCCCCTCAGCTACATATGTCCACCCCGGCGTCATCTGCAGAAGCCCCACAGGCACCGGAACATCTGCCAGACTCGCCCTGATGCACTATGAAGGCCTGATAAAGCCCGGAGAAAGTTTAGAGACCGTATCCCTGAGAAATACAAGGTTTGTAGGCACCTATTACGGTGACACAAAAATCGGCGGATATCATGGAGTAAGCAACCGCATTACCGGCAAAGCTCAGGTAATAGCACGCTCTGAGATCGTGGTGGATCTGGACGAGCCGCTGGTTGATCCCACAGATCTGGAACTTGTTCTCGACACATAATCCGGGAACTTCGAATAATTTTTAGTACTAAGTGTTAAGTGAAAGGAAGAGGTAAAGGTAGAGGTAGAGGTAGAGGTAGAGGTAGAGATTGAGAGGGTTGAATGGGCATTCTAAGGTAACGGATTTTTTAAACTCTCCACTTCACTATCTCACCACCCTCATAAAAACTAAAAGTATTTTATTTTTTAGGCTTTTCCCGGATTACTGAAAAACAGTATTCAATATTACCATCGTTATCTTTTACCATGGTAATGGTGAATTCTATAAAAATCTTTTCACCTGTTTTTGTCATAGCAGGCACGGAGAGCATATCTCTCTTGGAATATTTGCTTTTACCCGTCTCCATCACTTTGTTAAAACCTTCCCAGTGCCGCTGCTGTAGTTTTTCGGGAATTATTATATCAAGGCTGCTTCCTTCAGCTTCTTTTTTTGTAAATCCAAAAATTTCCTCTGCTGACTTATTCCAGTATATAATAACACCGTGCCTGTCCACAGTCAGTATAATATCCGGTGCTTCTTCTATAAACTCTTCCAGCACTCTTTTCTCCATTTAAGCCTCCTTTTGACTCCCCAGTGTTTTCATAAGTATGATTGAAATCGTCATTGCCATTAAAGCAAGAGCGACATAAACGATAAATCCGTTTGAATACCCTTCTGTTCCCTGCAAATCAACAAATGTCCCGAGTATGGGCGGTACGGCAAAGCCGCCGAAGGCACCAAGACCGCCTACCCATCCGCTCGCGCCGCCGGGCGCTTTGGGAACGTACTTCGGTACAAGTTTAAAAACGGCAGCATTAGCAATACCCATACCTGCACCGATTATTATTTCACCAATGAGAGCTAACCAAAAGTTTGAAGTGATGATTAGAAACAGTGCTCCGATTAAAACGAGTGAGTAACTTCCTATGGCTGTTTTCTCTCCGCCGAACTTATCACCAAGGTGCCCCCCGTAAACCCTGATTACGGAGGCAAGAAGCGAAAATCCAAAAGCCATCAGCAGACCTGCGGGTCTGATACCTATGTTGTGAAATTCCACCCAATAGGTGGGAAACCAGGCCGTTAATGCGAGAAATCCACCGAAAGATGTGAAATAGAGAGCCACAAGAGCCCACGTCCCCGGTATTTTTGCTGAAATTTTCAGCGATTCGATAACCTTGCCCGAAGGAAAGAGCTCCTGACCAAGTTTTTCAGAAACTTCACGTGCTTCATCATGCTCAACATTGTTATGTCTGAGCTGAAAATAATAAGCGTCATGGGCAAACATCGCATAAATAATTGTACCTATTAACAAGAATAAAAACCACACCGCATAAGCCCCTGGTAGCCCTAAACCTGCCAGAATAAAAGGAAGAACAACACCGAAAATTCCCGGTGCAGTATTTCCAAGCCCGGCGTAAGTTCCAAGTGCAAGCCCCTGTTTTTTCTGCGGATACCAATAAGAGGTCTGAGGTATTCCCACCGAAAAAGTAGCTATACCGCAGCCGCTCAAAAGACCGAAAAAGAAAACAACCGGATACATTTCTATGGTAAGCCGGTCAGGGTAGAAAAAGAAAAGAATTACTGTAAGGCCTGCCATCCCTATGACCGACAACGTCAAAAGTGTAAAAAGAGGTTTCTTCCCGCCGGCTTTGTCCACCCATGCGCCGAAAGGGATACGCAGGAGTGAGCCGGTAAGACTGGGGGCAGCCACCAGCATACCGAGAAGCAGCCCGGACATGTTCATAACATCATCAAAATTTTTGGCCACCGGTCCGTACAGCGAAACAGCTGCAAACCCTATAAAAAATCCGAAAGTTGCCATTACAAGCCCGGAAAGAGGAGACCCTTTTAAACCGTATTTTTTAATAAGTTCATCGTTAGCCATTATAACTCCTTATATATTTGTATTTATTATTTATGAAAAATAATCTGCTGCGGTTTCCTGAAAAAATAACCGACGGGAACAAAAACAAGATGCATAAGCCGGGTAAAGGGAAGTACAGCAAGAATAAGAAAACCTGTAACAATATGAGCCGTCACTACTCCGGGCATACCGGCAGCATAGCTTACATCTGGAGCAAACGTTATGAGGCTTTTCAAATAGCCGGACATATGTGATACATACCAGTTTATCCCCCAGCGGTAATTTGCTGCTGTGCTTAAGCCCAGGATAACCTGGATTAACAAAATTATGAGGATAAAATAATCGGCAAAATTCGAGTTTTTTGAAACGGTTTTCTCTGTTATCCGTCTGAAAAGCAGTATGATAGTGCCTAAGAATGCCGCTAATCCCAGGCCGAAAGCCAGAGCTTCAACAGCAAACATAATTTTGTATCCGGATAATATATTCATTACTGCTTTGGGAAACAAAAACCCTAACAGATGTCCGGTTAAAATGATAACTATCGCATAGTGCCATGCGGTAATACCCCAGGAAAGTTTCCTTTTTTCAAAAAAACCGGTCGCCGGCGCCGAAATAGCCAATCTGCCTCTGGTGATACCGTAAACTGTACCTGTTATAAAAACTGCCAAGCACAAATATGGAATTATTATATAAAAAAAGGTGTTATACATAAGTAACCTCCCGATTAAACGTAAAAGGTGCCAAATCGCCTTGTAAATGTTTCATAATTCCGGCATAAATGCTGCCTGCATCCTTAAGTTCTTCCGCAATTTTACGAACGGTCTCAAAAAGAATGTCAGCCAGATACATTGCAGCATCTTTATTCTCACTTGTTTTAAGAATTGCCCGGAAAGCTTTCAAAATATCCGGCAGATAATCAGGCTGGGCGTTGGGTGTTTTCCGTATTTCATATTCACTGAGAAGCTCGGACATCGCCAATATAATCCTGCTTTTTTCTTCTGCAGTTTCCGCCGTATGCTGCGAGAGGAAAAGAGCCGTTTTCTCATTAAAATCAAACGTTTCCACATAGATTTCCTGCAGCCTTTGGAGACTGTAGTCCTTTACTCCGTCAGATTCATCTATCCCGAGATCAAAGAGATATTTTGACAACTTATTTATATCACTTGGATATTTTAAGATTTCCGCATATAATCCAAATATATCTTTTTTCATTTTCTCAAACCTTTTTTCCCTTTTATCCCTAAACCGGTAAGTCCTTGATTTTCATAGGGTTCCCCAGCTTCGGCCCGAAAAGTCTGTGGCAGTACAAAACGCTCATCGGGTTTGGCCTGGGTAAACAATCTATGTGCTTTTTCAATCTGTTCTTTAGTAAGCAGAGAATTATCTGTAATCTCATCAAGCTTTGCTTTTTCATCCAGCCCTTTTGCACGCATATATTTTCTGATTAGCAAAAGCCTTTTTAACACCCCTTCTATTACGCTCTCACTGCCTGCAGAAAAGAGTTTTGACAGATATTTTACAGGTATTCTCAAGTCAGCATCAGAGGGTATTTCCTCGTGTGCCTCAGCAGCCGCCATAACAGGAGAGAGAGGGGGTACATAAAAAACCGAAGGAAACGTCCGAAACTCCGGATGAAGCGGGAGTGCTATCTCCAGTTCTTTTATATACGTGTAGACTGGTGAATTTGAAGCAGCTTTCAGCCATTCGGCATTGATACCGGAAGATTCTGCGGCTTTGATATTGTTCTCATCATTCGGGTCGAGAATGGCTTGCTTAAACGCTTCTATCAGATCATTATCCTCGGAATCCATGGCTTTAGCGAAGGCGTCTGCATCATAAAGAATCACACCGAGATTTCTGATTTTTCCTACACACGATTTTGAACAGATTGTGGATTCGCCGTTCTCTGTTCTGGGATAGCAGAAAATACACTTTTCAGACTTAACGGTGTTCCAGTTAAAATACACCTTTTTATAAGGGCAGGCGGATACGCAGTAGCGCCATGATTTACACTTTTCCTGATCCACCAGAACAATACCGTCTTCACCACGCTTGTAAATTGCGCCGGAAGGGCACGCTGCCACACAGGCAGGATTGACGCAGTGATTACAGATTCTCGGCAGATAAAACATAAAAACACTTTCCAGTTCTTTTAACAGCTTTTTCTCACGGTCATCCAAATTGGGATCGTTTGAAGCGTATTTGGAAGAACCGCTCAAATCATCATCCCAATTGGGACCGTTTTCTATCTCCATATATTCACCGGTAATCTGTGAAACCGCTCTTGCCGTCGGCTGTGTTTTACTGTCCGGTGCATTTATCAGATGGCTGTAATTGTAAGTCCATGGTTCATAATAATTTTTCATTGACGGCTGATCGGGATTGTAAAAAATCCTTGTAAAAAGCTTGGTCTTTCCGCCCAGTTTAAGTTTCAATCCATCTGCTCTTTTCTCCCAGCCGCCTTTGTATTTTTCCTGATCTTCCCAGCTTCCGGGGAAACCGGTTCCGGGCTTTGTTTCAACATTATTCCACCACATGTATTCAGTGCCTTTTCTGTTGGCCCACATATTTTTACATGTCACACTGCATGTATGGCACCCGATACATTTTTCCAGATTCATCACCATGGCAAACTGTGCACGTACATCCATATCAAAACCTCACTTTTTCAGCTTTTTTGACAATCACATAACTGTCTCTGTTTACACCTATGGGACCCCAATAGTTGAAATAATAACTGAACTGCCCGTAACCTCCGGCCATGGCGAGGGGCTTCAAACGGACTCTTGTGAGACTGTTGTGATTGCCCGATCTGTTACCGGTTTTTTCTGAGAGCGGGGCGTTAATTGTTCTTTCCGTGGCATGGTATATGTAGCATACCCCCTCCGGCATTCTTGAAGAGACAACTGTTTTGCAGACAACCACACCATTATTGTTGTAAACCTCAACCCAGTCGTTGTCTTCAATACCCTGCCCGGCAGCATCCTTTTCATTAAGCCAGATGACCTGGCCGCCTCTGGAAAGACTGAGCATTCTGAGATTATCAAAATAAGTACTGTGAATCTGCCATTTACCGTGGGGCGTGTGATAATTCAGTTTTAAACCACCTTCGGCAACCTTATCCGTTTCATTGAGGGAATTTTCAGCAAGATTCGGCTTGTAAACGGGCAAAGCCTCACCAGCAGCTATATAAAAGTCATGGTCCAGATAAAAGTGCTGTCTTCCTGTCATGGTACGCCAGGGAACACCGAATTCGGTATTTATCGTATAGGAAGAATAGGGACGCCCTTCATCAACAATTCCGCTCCAATACGGGGAAGTATTTATTCTCCGGGGCTGAATGGTAATATCATCTATATTCATTCTTACTTTTTCATTACCCTTAACAAGAGGAGAAAAATCTATCCCGCATATTTCTGATAACTTTTTAAAACCCTTCTCAGCAGCTTTTCCGTTACCCTCCGGTGCCATATGCAGAATTGTATTCACAGCTTCGGAGGCTTCCTCTAATTTCGGATATTCATTGCCCCCGAACGATACCGTTCCGTTAATTTTCTTTAATTCGTTATATTCTTCGGAAGAATCCCATGCTACACCGTGGGCGCCTATTGATTGTGATGCGGCGGGTCCCCACGAAACAAATTTATCGTAAATTCTCTGATAATCTCTCTCTACAGTCACAAGTTTTGGCATAGTTTTGCCCGGAACCGGTTCCGTTTCCCCGTATTTCCAATCCGCTGTATCACTCTGGGCAATTTCACCGGGGGTATCGTGCATAAGCGGAGCTGCCACTATATCCTTTACCGGTTTCTCAAAATGTGCTTTTGCAAGGTTACTGAATTTTTTTGCTATCGCTTTAAATGTATCCCAGTCACTTTTGGACTCCCAAAGCGGAGCAACCGCTTTTCTCAAAGGATGGGCAAAAGAGTGCATATCTGTAGTATTCAAGTCATCCTTTTCATACCAGGTTGCAGCTGGCAGTATAATGTCCGAATACAAGGCTGAAGTGTCCATTCTGAAATTCAAATCGACAATCAGATCAAGCTTACCCTGAGAATTTTTGATATTCTCCACGGTCTGTAAATCGCCGGCTTTTTCATCAGCACTCAGATTATCATCTGTACCCAGCACATGTCTCATAAAATACTCATGCCCTTTGGCACTTGAAGCGATGGCATTCGCCCTCCAGATAAACCATACGCGTGGGTGATTCTCCTCACGGTCGGTTTCCTCCACAGCGAAGCGGAGTTTATTGTTTTTCAGCTGTTCAGTAATATAGGCAGCCGGATCTTCCTTTTCTGCAAGTTTAAGAGGGTTCTCACTGAAATTGGGATAAAAGGGCAGCCAGCCAAGCCTGACTGCCTTAGCTGTAAAATCTGCATTATGCTGTTCTTTAAATTTTGATTTATCTTTAACCTGAAAGTAATCGAATACACTGCCTTCATATTTCCACTGGTTGGAATGCATGTACCAGAAGGAGGGAGTGTTTTGAACTCTGGGAGGTTTCAGCCAGTCGCCTGCCATTGCAAGAGCAGCCCATGAAGAGAGCATTGCTACTTTTTCCTGCCCAACATAATGGGCAAGACCTCCGCCGTTTACACCGACAGATCCTGTCAGCATCAGAGCCATTATTGCAGAACGGTACATCAAATCGCTGTGATACCAGTGATTTACTCCGGCACCGATTATAATCATCGATTTGCCTTTTGTTTTTGAGGCGTTATCGGCAAATTCTCTGGCCACCTGAATAGCCGTTTCAGATTTTACTCCGGTTAATTTTTCCTGCCAAGCAGGTGTATAGGCATTTTCATCTTCGTATGACTCCGGGTAGTCCCCTTTTAAACCTCTGTTGACTCCCAGCTGGGCATTCAAAAGATCAAAAATTGTGGTTACGAACTTTTTTCCGTTTACTGTTTCAACTTCTACTGCGGGAACATGTCGTACCGCATCGTTTCCGCCGTCAAATGAAGGAATATTCACAGCAACGGTTTCATCAGCTATATCTATAAGACTCAAAGCCGGGGAAATTTCTTTTCCGGAAACACCGCATCTGTTTTCTATTCTCCATTTTTGTTTATCCGTATCTTTTTCAGCCCATCTGTATCCCATCGAACCCAGAGGGAACGATACTGACCTGGTTTTCTCATCCAATACTGACGGTTTCCAGTCGGCGTGTTCTTCATTTTTCGTATTTTCTATATCGGAAGCTCTCAGATATTTGCCGGCGCTTTTGTTTTCTCCGTCATCTTCCAACATTACAAGATATGATAAATCCGTATATTTTTTTACATAGCTATTAAAGTATTCATCTTTTTTATCCCTGTAAAATTCACTTAATATTACATGATTAACGGCAAGCCAGAAAGCCCCGTCTTCACCCTTATTGAGTTTCAACCATAAGTCGGCTCCCTTCGTTACGCTGCTGTAATCAGGTGACATTACAACCACTTTTGTACCGTTTAATTTTGATTCATACAGGTAATGGGCGTCAGGTGTTCTTGTAACATTAACATTGGATCCCATAAGTACGGTATATTTGGAATTATACCAGTCTGCACTTTCGCATACATCCGTCTGTTCTCCCCATACCTGCGGGGAAGCCAAAGGAAGATCGCAGTACCAGTCGTAAAAACTCATAACAACGCCGCCGATGAGATTCAAATATCTTGAGCCTGCTGCATAACTTACCTGGGACATGGCAGGAATAGGAGAGAATCCGATAATTCTGTCGGGACCGTATTTTTTTATCGTATAAAGATTGGATGCCGCGATAATTTCCGATGCTTCTTCAAAATCGGCTCTCCTCAATCCCCCTTTGCCGCGCCTTGAAGTATATTTTTCTCTGTTTGACTTATCCTCAACTATGCTTTCCCATGCTTTTACAGGATCATTGTGCTTATTTTTAGCTTCCCTCCATAAATCCAGTAATGTCCCGCGTATATAGGGATATTTTATCCGCATGGGATTATAAAGGTACCAGGAAAAAGAGGCTCCCCTTGCACATCCCCTCGGCTCTGTATGAGGGATATCCCCGCCGATTGCCGGGTAGTCATCAGCCTGTATTTCACCCGTTACCACCCCGTCTTTAACATAAACATTCCAGCTGCAGCTACCTGTACAGTTAACTCCGTGTGTACTCCTGACTACTCTGTCATACTGCCATCTGTTTCTGTAAAGTTCTTCCCATTGTCTTCTTTTCGGTGATTTTAGTATCTGAAACCATTTATTTTTATTTGTCATCTGTTCTCCTCCAGCTTGTTATTTCGGCGGAAAAAAAGCCTTACAATTATTAGAAACACGATAAATACACCACCGGCCGCTGTATAAATTCCAAAACTGCTGAGTTTAGCCTGCTTTTCAGAATTAATCGCAGCAAATGAGCTCACTTTAGCATCAAGCTCCTTTGCCGGAATTGCTGCATTGCCATATACCGCATCCATAGCCTTTACACCGCTTGATTTTATAACCATTTTCATCACTTCCGGATCCCCGCCCAGGTCATTGTAAACGGTACTGAGATCTATCGCCCATGTCGGAGTAGTATAACCGGCAGCAGCGATCGAATGACATGAAACACATGCTGGACTACCGTTGCTGAACGGTTCCCCGAATGTTGTCTCTGCCGGTGCAATCATGGGGAGAAAAGCAAAAAACATTAGAATGATTATAATGGATAAAAACTTTCTCATGATTCCTCCATAAAATGGTTCTATTTTCAGACTTAAACAAAACTTTCTAAACAGGCATTTATAACCATTATAAATTTATAAATGTTTTAGTTATATTTAAATATAACTGCTTTTTGAAAGAAAAAATTGATTTATGTCAAAAAATATGAATTCATTTTGACGGATGAAATTTTTAACAAAAACTCTGCGTGGAGGGATGTATAAGATTGAGCGATGAAACAGTGCTAAGCATTAAGCGCTAAGTGCTGAGTTGATAATAAGCAGATACACAGAAATTGTTAACACATAGCAGGCACCCCCAACTATTACGCTACTCCCCCGTCTTTATGAACGGATTAAAAGAGACGAAGCAATTTCCGAAAAAATTTTTATTACCATATTTCTTAACACTTAACACTTATTACTTAGTCCTTAGTACTCAGTGCTATGAAAACTGATTCAAAAAAACGTACTGATCAAAATCCAGTCTTTTTGGTCTGCTCAGCTCACTTTCTTTTTGTTTGTCAGTAAGATTATCGTTTATTTCACGTGCTTTTTTACCGACTGCCAAAAGAGATATAAGCGTCATATCTCCGGGGATACCCAATACTTCCTTTGCCTTACTTTCACTGAATCCGGCCATGGGATGCACCACAAGCCCAAGCTCAGTCGCCCTGAGAATGATAAAAGCTGTGGACATGCCTGTATCAAATAAGAAATATTCTCTGCCGGCAACCACACAATCCAAATCCTTTTTGCTGAAAACTGCAATTATCATTGATGCATCATATGCCCATTCATTCCCTTTGGACAGAGCAGTATGAAGATTTTTCAGCATATCTTCATCATAAACAAAAACATATCTCCACGGTTGATTGTTAAAGCATGAAGAGCTGAGTCCTGCACATTCGCCCAGATCATAGATTAAATCATCGGTTACATTAAAAGGCTTCAGCGACCTGTATGCTCTTCTGTCTGTGATTGTGTTTCTGACACTCATAAAGCCCCCTTTGTGTCGAAAAGTTTGTATCCAGACTTATGTTTAAGTATAATACCTGCATAATCAGATACCAATAAAAATTTTTTATAAAATACTTAGAACTCAAGTTTCGCACTTCTCTGTGTCTAACATTCGCTTTTAGCGAATATATAGAATGCTAAACATATTTACCAGTCTAAAAGACTGGTGCTAGCCATAGGCATCCTTGCGAAACCCTGTGAAACAGGGTTGTGGCAATCTCAAAATGATATAAAAAGAGAGATTGCTTCGTCGTTATCACTCCCTGCCCTGTTAAATGCCACAGGCAATCAGCGAAGCTGATATTTAACAGGGTGAACAAAGACGTGCAATAAGTGCAAGTGCGAAATTTGTGTTAGAAGTATAATTTACATGGGTTCTTTTTTACTATTGACTAAAAACAGTTAAATTACAGGAGATTTCCGGGGTAAGTACTACTCAGCAACCGGCAAATCGTAAGATTTCGACTGAGCACCATGCACACTTAATGCAGTAACAGTAACCAATATCAGCCCCATTCCCACAACCTGGACACCGACAAGGCTTTCATCCAAAACCACAACACCAAACAGCGAAGCGGTAACCGGCTCAACCATTGCCACAATAGATGCCACGGCAGGGGCGGTATGATTCAGTCCAATTATATAGAGAATGAATGATAATCCGGCTCCAAGTACACCCAGAGTTACAAACAGCGGCCAATTCGGCGTACTCAGTACTGCAAGAACCTGTTCGTTATCACTGGGCAAGATAAGCACAGCGGCGAGAACAGTGAACGCGATTACGAGAATTGCCTGCGGGCTGCCGTGAGGCGCCGCATATTTGAATCCGAAAATGAATACAGCATAAGACAGTCCGGAAAGCAGCCCGGCCCCGGCACCGATAAACGTTACACCTCCCGTCCCGGTCTGGTAAATACGGGTAAGCAGCACAACTCCAATCATTACCATAATAATTGCAGCCCATTTAATCAAAGTAGGACGCTCAATCTTAAGAAGAAAAGATATGAGATAAACAAAAACCGGAGCACAGTACATAAGAGTGGCTGCAACTGCAACACTGCCCTCAGAGATGCTTACGAAATAGAAAGAAAAGTTACCGGCCACACCGAGCCCGGCAACAGCCGACCAAAACCACAAACGGCGGTTTGTCAGGCCGCTCTTCTGAGGACGCAGCACCAGCCAGCCGACAACAAACAACAGACCGATGGCGCCCCTGTAAAAGGACACCACAAAAGGATCCCAGCCGTCTGCCATTAGAACACCGCCAATCCCCCCTGACAGTCCCCAGCACAGCGCAGCTAATATCACAAAAATCGTATTTAAACCCGGCATTTCCCGCTCCTTCTTTAAATCAAAACTTTATTAATTAACAAACCCGTTGCCGCTAAAGTAAAATCATAAGTCGAATTGCGAATTACTTAAAAGGTAAATAAGTCAAAGAGACTGATAACATGAATTTTTCAAAAATTTCACATTGTAGCCCGGTTTCAGAGAATTTTTATTGCTGGCTTTTTGTCTCTTTATGGTTGAAATTGTTTAATTGTAACCCTTTCGCCCTAGCATATCTTGCCATTATATCTGCTATAATTATAAATACCGGTAACGCAATTGATGCCCTCGCAAGTGTAAATTCCCAACCCAAATAATTAACTTCAAATAGCACCATCGGGATCTTAAGGGAAGAAAAGGCACCAAGATACATAAAAACATTTCTTATGCTACAGCCCTTCTCCCAAAGCAGATAGGCTGTAGGAAAGGCTACATATAGTGGTCCTCCTTGAAGCATAGCTAACATAATTACATAGAAAACACCACGAAAACCAGATTCTTCCCCTATATGCTTCTGAAGTAACTGTTTTGGAATCCAAACTTCAAGAAGTCCAATCAGAATAAATATACACGGAATGATAATGACCATTTCACTTGAAAATATCATAAATTCCCTGATAAACTGTTTTCCTAAAGGGATTTCTAATACAATAAAAACAAATGACGTGATAGCAAAAATTAGTGCAAGTATATATCCAAATGGAATGTTAGATATTTTTTTCATATAATTACTCCGACTAAGAGACCAATAATTAAGGCTCCAACAAAGAAAAGAATATTGCGTAAAATGGCAAGAGTAAAACCGAAATATGCTTTTTCCACCGGAAGTGTCAAAATACCGACCATCATGAGAGTTGTAATAAAAACAGCAGGTATTGTTAATGGTAGATCTTCTTGGATCAACAGATCAGTTAAAGGGTAAGCTATTGGAGCTGGAATTAATGTAACAGAACCGATAATAGACGCTGCTAAAATGCCAAACCACCCAGCATGCTCTATTAAAAAAGATAACAATGTTTTTTGAGGTACTAATGCAAAAAAAATGCTGACCAATACAAGCAGTATAAGAAACTGGGGCAAAAGCGTGATCAACATTTTCATACCTTTGCGCAATCCCAATGCTGTCTTTTCTTTGTTGATTATTGCGGAAACTATGATTGCTGTCAGAGTAATAACAACCAACAAAAGATTTTTTGACATATAGTCTCCATAAATTGGCTTTCGATATTTTAACAAATTGTAATATAATTCCTGATATCATTAAAGTATCATAATTACTTGATTTTAAAAGTCAAAAAACAGACCAGATACGGGGGCAGAACTCAGTTAAACTGAATATTGATTGCCTTAAAATTATTTATCAATGATTATTCTTGCACCTTTTTTAAATGTAAAATACGACCACGCCCATTGCAGCATTACAAGCATCCTGTTCTTAAATCCGGTCAAGTATAAAACATGTACGAAAAGCCATGTAATCCATGCCAATGTCCCGGAAACTTTAAAACGTTTTATTTCGGCAATTGCTTTGCTCCTTCCAATTGTTGCCAACTGTCCTTTATCCCTGTATTTAAAAGGTTTATAAGGTTTTCCGGCTTCTCTTTTTAAAATTACCTTTGCCGCATATTTTCCCTGCTGCATTGCCACAGGAGCTAAGCCCGGCAAAACGCGACCGTTTTGCTCAAAATGAACAATATCACCAACAGCATAAACATCCGGAAACTGATTTAAGCTGAGATCATTTTCAACCAATATTTTCCCCATTTGATCTTTATCACAATGAATCCTTTCAGCTAAACTGTTTGCCATTGTCCCGGCAGCCCACATAATTGTGGAAGTTTTTAGTGTTTCGCTTGCAATACTTATACTGTCTTCTCTTATATCGGTAACTTTACTGCTGTTCCAGATTTGAACACCCAGTGACTCCAAATCCCTTAATGCCTTTTTAATAAGTTTTTTATCAAAACTGCGCAAAATTGTGTTATTTGCTTCAATTAAAATAATTCTGGACAAAGACGGGTCAATATTCCGAAAATCTTTGGTGAGAGTAATACGTGTAATTTCTCCAATCGCGCCAGCTAATTCAACACCGGTGGGACCGCCCCCCACTATAACAAAAGTCAGATGCTTTTTCCTTTCCTCATCGTCTTCGGATTTTTCAGCCATTTCAAAGGCATTCAGGATTTTGTTTCTCAAATGCTGTGCGTGGGATAATTTTTGAAGAGGAGGAGCAAAACTGATCCAGTTGCTATTTTTAAAGTAGTTTTCCACAGCACCGCATGCAATAATAAGGTAGTCATACTCATGAATTTTAGAGTCGGTAATGACCTTTTTTGACTCGCCGTCAATATCCACCACATTCTCTTTGAATACTTTTACATTCTCATTTTTTGCAAAAATGCTGCGAATTGGATAAGCGATATCGGATTCGTTTAATCCTGCTGAAGCCACCTGATAAAGGAGAGGTTTGAAAAGATGATGATTCTCCTTATCGAGTATTGTAATGCTGAAATCTTTGTTGCCGGCTAAAATTTTGGCAGCATTCAGACCGCCAAATCCTGCACCGATTATGACAACCTTTTTCATATGAATCTCCTTAAAAAGCAATCCTTCAGATAAGATGATGTTAAAAAGTTTATAAGCTCGGTGTTTTTACATTTAATACTACAAATGTTTCATTCTGATCCGCTTTCAGAGACATTACAGTATTTCGGGGACATAGAATAATATCTTTTGCGGAAACTACATTCTCTTCATCACCTATCTTCAATGTACCACTGCCCTCAACGACATAAAAGAATACATACACGGGTACCGAATGCTCAGGAACAGCATCACCGGGATTTAAAATAAGATTCATAATCTGAACATCGTCATTTTTCAGAAGCTGTTTTGCCTTGATTCCTCTTTTGTTGATAAATCCTTCAATTTCGCCCATTCTGATAATTTCCATAATCCAAATCCTCCTTTCTAAGCACAGTTGCATATTTATTCATGATATCGTTTCATATGGTAGAGATTTCTCACTTCGTTTGGAATAACAACAATTTATGTCATCCCGAGCGAAGCCGAGGGATCTCTATCTATGTACTAATAATATCTGCTTAATACATATTATTTTAGTATAAATGTGCACAGATAAAAAATAATTGATTTGTATCAAAAAATGAAAATCAACAATTTAGATGATTTCTCAAGTTTCGCACTTCTCTGTGTCATTGCGAAACCCTGTGAAACAGGGTTGTGGCAATCTCAAAATAATATAAAAAGAGAGATTGCTTCGTCGTTATCACTCCTCGCAAAGACGTGTAATAAGTGCAAGTGCGAAACTTGAGTGATTTTTTAAAAATTTACTATTGCATCCGGAAGAAAATTGATTAATATTTTACTAACTGGTTAGTTAAATATGGAGTCATCAATATGAGTATAAAAAGCGAAAAAACAAAAACGATTATCTTGAAAACAGCTTCTGCAGAATTCTCCGCCAAAGGTTTTGACGGGGGTAGAATGGACGAAATAGCTGACAAATCAAAGGTAAACAAAGCCACGATTTACTATCACATAGGTGGAAAAGAAGAACTGTACGAGGCTGTAATATCCGATGTTCTTGGCAATTATGCCGAACGTTTAAGTTTAAATGTAAAAAAATCCCGGACTTTTAAATCTAAAATATATTCTTATATCCTGACTTTTGCAGAAATTATCAAAGAACACCCGCACATTGCCCCAATGATGCTGAGGGAAGTTGCAGGGGAAGGAAACAGATTAACAGATGATGCAATGTCACAAATGGGCGAAATTATCAAAATAATTCGGGAAATATTGAAAACGGCAAAGAGTGAAGGATATTCTTTGCCTGAGAAGAACCCGGTGGTATTTCACGCACTGACAATCAGCTCCCTTCTGTTCTTTTATTCCACAATACCGGTAAGGGAAAGAGCTTCAGCGGCCGGTGTTGTTGCTGATTCGACTGAACTAAATATTTCATTGGAAGAATTTGCGGACAGTTTTGCCCGAATTTTATATTCATCATTTCACAAGGAGCACTCATGATAAAATATTTTATCGCAATATTGCTGATTCCAATCAGCTCTTACGCTGCGGATATTGCCACTTTGCTTGAAGCCGCCTCACAAAGACCTGAGATTAAAAGCCTGAAATTGAGTGAAAAGATTTCCCGGCAGGAAAGAGCAAAGACACTATATAATTTTACCCCGAAAGTGGACTTTTACGCATCATACGAATATTCAAGCCGGCCGCAAAATCTGGTGCCGATCACACCGGGTGAAATGAATGTAAATAAATCCCTCCCTATCTCTGAAAATATTTACAGATACGGTGTTAAAGCTTCGATGCCGGTTTTTGTTAAAGAATTATTTGATACAGCTGATATTTTAAAATTAAAGAAAGAAAAATTTGGAGTTCTGACAGACATTGCGGTTATCAAAAATCAGTCACTGCTGGTTTCTATGAACAGTTATTTTCATTATTTAAATAAAAAACGTGAATATTTGCAAAAGCGAATAGACTCTCTGAAAAAAACAAAAAAGATTGTGAAAACTGGTGTAGATGCCGGCCGGATTCCCAAATCGGAGCTTTACAACATAAAGAAGTCCCTGCTTGAGTTAAAAATGGAATTTGAGAATTTAAAAAGGCAGACGGAGGATGTTAAAGCGGATATATATAAAATTACCGGCAGACACATTGAAAAACCGGCAGAAATGAATAAGACAGCTGATTTTGATAAATTTCTCTCCAATAATGATGCAGGTTTTATTCAGCTGAAACCTTATAAATACGACATAAAAACCGCAAAACAGGAGCTTGAGAAACAAAGAGCATACAGGTATCCGAAAATTAATCTCTCTGCCAGCTATACGCAGAATATGGGTGAATCCTACAATAAAGATGAATTTGAAAGTGAAGACATCGGCAATGTTATGGTGGAACTGTCAATACCTATTTTCGATGCAAAATCGCACAAAGAAGTCGCTATTGCGAAAAACGAAATATTAAAGACAAAACAGGATTATCTTAGTAAACGCTCCGTCCTGTCTTCTCTTGAAAGGAAATATATCAATAAACTGCCTATTGTCAAAAAATCAATCAAGCAGGCGGAAGAAGATATAGTTTATGCTAAAAAACTGCTGAACACGGCAAAGGTGGCATATAAAAACAGACGGATGACTGTGGATGATTATCTCAGCTATGAGGTCGATGTTTTAAAGTCAGAGTCAAATCTGGCTGCTTTGAAAAATGAAAAATGGCAGATTTATGCAGGACAGGCTCTCTTATACGGAATAAGATTAATCGAGGTGCTAAAGTGATTAAAAAAATAATATCAATATTAATAGTAATTGTGGTTGTTTTTGCTGCAGTAATGCTTTTAAAAAAGCGTAAAGCACAGATGGCTGAGGCAAAACCACCCGCCGTAAGACCCATTGTTGTTGAATCATTTACATTAAAGAAAGACAAAGTGCTGTTAACTCTTCCGTATATTGCCACAGTAAAAAGTGATTCCGGAGCCGAAATAAATACTAAAATCGCCGGCAGAATTGAAAAACTCCCCGTTCAAACAGGCGAAAGAGTGAAAGAGGGGGATCTTCTGGCTAAAATCGACAGTGATGATCTTAATTCGAAGATTAACGGACTGCAGGAAGAAAAACAGTCTTTAAAATGGGATATACAGTCTGTAAAAAGTGTACTCCGGGCAAAGCATACTGCCCTGCAGAACTTAAAGAAAAAACACGCCAGAACTGCTGAGCTTTTGAAAGTGGAAGGGGCCTCCATAGAAGAATATGAGTCGGAGGAAACCTCCATAGCAGCGTTGAAATCGGAGATAAAAATACAGAAAAATAAAATCAATATTTTGCAGAATAAGATTAAAATCCTTGAGAGCAAAATAAGCGAGGTGAAAGCGTCCCTTAAATATACAAAAATCTATTCACCTGTCAGCGGAACAGTTTCCACAAAATATGCTTCCGAAGGTGAAAATATTATGGCAGGAAGAAAAATTCTGGATATTACCGGCAATGACAAAAAGTATCTGGAAATACAACTGCCACCGGATAAAACAGCAAAAACAATAAAAACCAATGGCGAATTTTATAACATAAAAGGCCTGAATGATACTGATGCATCCGGTACGCTCAGATATAAAACATCTTATATAAAAAAGCTTAAAGCATCGCCGGGCGAAATTCTGCCGATTGAATTAGTTACCTATCGGGGAAATAATAAACTTTTACCCTATAATGCAGTGCTTGATAAAGACAGTGATAAATTTGTTTTTGTTTACTCAAGCGGAAATGTTAAAGCGAGACAGATTGATGTGGCTCATTCGGGCATCCAGGGAATAATTGCCGATAACCTAAGCGGTGTAAAACGGGTAATTACAGCAAAACCGGATATCCTTCTGAGAGTACTCTCCGGAGTGCCGGTGAAAGTGCTAAGCACTGAGCGCTAAGTGCTAAAGGTTAAGTGTTTGTGTTGGTTTAAATGAATGTGGAAAATACCAACATAGAACATTGAACGCTGAACTTTGAACTAACACGGGATGGTGAAATATGTTCGATTTTTTTTATAAAAGACCGCAGTTATTATACAGCCTGTTGGCTGGATTTATATTCTTAGGTCTGATCGGTTTCATGAAAATGCCGAGAAATTTTTTCCCGGATGCCGAATACCCCCAGGTATTTGTGATCACACAGGTTCCCGGAGCAACTGCAGAGACAGTATCTTCCACTGTTTCAAAAGTACTGGAAGAGGAAATTTACACCCTTGCAAACATAAGAAGCGTAAGCTCCACAAACATCGCCGGTATGTCCGTTGTCAGAGCTGAATTTGATTACTCAAAAGAGCTGGGTGAAGCGGCGGTATATGTAAACAATGCTCTTAACCGTGTACGCTCACAGCTGCCGGAAGATGCCGCACCTTCAATCTACACTTCAGGCGCTTTTAATGCACCTGTTGATGTGTTCACACTAACTCCTGCGGTTGACTCAATGACTTTGGCAGATGTCCGGAAAATTGCTGAAAGCGACGTCAAACGTGAATTGCTGAAAAACAAATATATCGGGAATGTGGAAATTTTCGGCGGATACAAGGGAGCGGTATCTGTTGAGCTTGATCCCATGAAAATGCGCAAATACTCACTTGTTGCAGCAGATGTAATTAAAATCATAAACAATACCTACAAAGATATCCCGATGGGCTTTCTGCAGTCCGAAAACAACTATATTACTGTCAACTTTTACGGTGAAGATGTGCCCGTCGGCTCTCTTAGAAAACTTCCTGTAAAGAGCAATGTAAAGCTGAAAGATGTGGCTGAAATAAGCTGGGGGCATGAAAAGAACCGTTCTGCATATGTTGGGAATGCAAGGAGCGGAATTGCCGTAATCGTAAAACGCCCTCCGGGCGGCAGCATAGTTGATGCCAGCAATGCTGCACGGGAAATTGCCGGTAAATTGAAAAATCGATTTGATAATATTGCATTCAGCATATCCGACACCCAAAAAGATCTGGTAGATACATCTTTGAGAAATATGTTTGATACATTAAAATTGACTATAATTATTGTTGTTTTTGTCATACTTTTGTTTCTGGCAAATATCAGGGCTACGCTGGCTTCCGCAATAACAATACCCATTATATTTTTCACAAGTTTAGGCATTATCTGGATTACCGGAGGCGAACTTAACCTGATTGTGATGACTGCAATTGTGCTGGCTCTTGGATTGGTTGTGGATGACTCTGTTGTTGTCTTGGAAAATATTGAGCGTCACTTTAATGATTTGAATAAACCTATAGACAGGGCTGTAAAAGAGGGAACAAAAGAGGTAACGCTGGCAAGTTTCAGTGGGACTCTGACCACAATTATCGCCGTTTTTCCTTTAATGTTTGTCGGCGGATTTCCTGAAAAAATTTTCAAACCTCTATCATTCACACTTATTATAGCCTTATCCGTGTCATATTTTCTTTCAATAACTTTTATTCCAAGAGTTTTTATACTTTTTTATAAAAACGGAATGGGTCAGTGGAAGATTGAAAAAGTGCTGAACAATCTTTATTTCAAAACACTTGATAAATTGAAAATCCCTTATGTCACTCTGCTTAGGTTTACGAAAAAATCACATTTTATAAAAATTCTTATTATTGTAATAGCTTTTGCCCTGCTCGTTGTAAGCGGAAAAAATATTGTACCCGTTATCGGCAGGGATGTGATGCCCCCTATGGATACAGGGATTATTAAAGTTCAGGTGAGTTTCAGCTCCAATATGCCTGCGCATGAGAGCCTGCAACGTATAAAAGGATTTACTGAATGGCTTCACAAACAGCCTGAAGTAAAAAAATCATCCGTCTCCATCGGCAGCGAGCCCGGGGTTTTGGCAATGGGCAACGGTGCCCTTTCAGGCGAGGTTAATATTATAATCCACCTGACTAACAGATTTAACAGAGAAGCAAGTATGTGGGACGTGGAAGAAAGGATCAGAGAACAATTGAGTCAGATTAAAGGGGCGAAATATGTCAATGTTTCCGATCACGGAGCCACCCCTTTTTCTTCGATAAAAGCACCGGTGGTCACAAGAATCAAAGCTGAGGATTTTGAAACACTTCCACAGATTGCCTCTAAAGTCAGAGAAAGAATGTTGAATGTCAAAGGTATAAATTCCGTTGATATCAACTGGAATAATGACATGAAAGAGGTATTGCTGGATATAAATAAAAACAAACTCGCTTTTTACGGCTTAACCGGTACCGAGCTCAGCAGGCAGCTTGCCCTGAAAGGTGTCAGAGCCGGAGATAAATCTTCCTTTTCATCCATTAAAAGCCAGGAGATAAAAGTTTACTATGAAAAACCTTTTGGTGAGAATATCCGGTCTTTGAGTCTGCTGCCAATAAAAACTGATAAAGGTTTTATTCCTTTGTCCCAATTAGCAGATATTAAAACGGGATTTACTCCTGCCAAAATTACCAGGGAAGATTTGTTATATAGTATAGATGTGAACGGATACACAGGAAAAAGACCGGTATCGATTGTTACCTCCGATGTAAAGAAAAAGATTGCAGAACTGGATACCGCCGGATACAAGGTAAGCCAGGAGGGAAATATTACAGCCCTTAATGACAGTTTCAAAAGGTTGTCAGTAGCTGTAGGAATATCTGCAATTTTCCTTTTAATCGCCCTGTACACGATTTATAAATCGATGAAGCTGGCGCTTATCATGATACCGATGCTGCCGTTATCTGCAATCGGAGCATTCTGGGCACTTCTCTTTTTTAACAAACCCCTTTGCCTTCCTGCTATGGTTGGACTGCTCCTTCTTTTCGGCATCATTCTTAATAATGCAATTCTACTCGTTGATTTTTACAGGGAATTCAAGGATGAGTACGGTCCTTTTGATGCAGCAGTTAAAAGCGTACAGGTTCGTTTCAGACCGGTTTTGATGACGGCTGTGAGTACAATTGCCGGAATGATACCCCTGGCTCTGGAAATGGCTGTAGGACTGGAAAGGGTATCACCGCTTGCTGATGTCGCCATCGGCGGACTGCTTATCGGCACGGTAATCACTCTTGTTTTTATTCCTATGTTCTGCTACTGGTTTGAAGGTAAAAAGACAAAAATCGAATAATGTGCAGAAGCCGGAGCCCCGGTTTCAGATCTTTGAATAATGTATTCTTATAAATTTTACCACCCCTTAATCCCCTCCTAACTCTTCTATAGGAGGGGAGATAAAGCTCCACGCACCGAGCACATAAGAACTTATGTGCTCGGTGCGTGGTTGGGTAGGCTGCTTATTCAAAGGTTCCGGTTTCTGCTTTTATTCAGACTTTTTATTCTGCACTAATATTTCAATCTTTCTTCTCAGCCTGAGTGTTCTGAGAAGTTTTTCACCAGCATTGTAAGCATCCTGCAAAGCAGTTGTATCATGGGCTGCCTCACCCGCGCTGAAAAGACCAAGAGCTTTGACCACATCAACTACACGATATCCCAGGGATTCCAGGGAACCCTTCATCACTTCAGGGGTTACTCCCATATCCTTTTCAGAATGCTGCTCAGCCACCGATATTACAGCTGCATATTTTTGTTTTCCGGTATCGTTGATACTTATCCAGACAGAACGGTCATCCTCATCAAAAAAATCAAGGCAAAAGCATCTGTCGATAAAGGCTTTCGTTTCCGCAGTAATATTGTAAAAATATGTTGGCGAGCCTAAAACAACAGCATCAGATGCAAGAATTTTCGGATAAATTTTCTGCATGTCATCATCAATCACACAGGTAAAGGAATTTTGGCATCCGTTGCATCCGTTGCAGCTTTCAAAGTTGTAATCGTCCAAAAAAATCAGCTCCGCCTGCACTTCTTCTGTATCAAAAGCTTTCATTGCCTCTTTCACCAATGTTGCTGTGTTGCCTTTTTTTCTTCTGCTTCCGACAATACATAGAATGTTAAACATTAAACGCCTCCTAAAAAATGGATTTTATATGCTTCCAGGTAGTATTATTTTATAAAAAAAACCTTGACTTTTTATAACATAACAAGCAAAATATATAAAATGGTTTTATAATTTCCCACATAGGAGTCTGTTATGGCAAAAGTAGCATTGGACCAGGAAGAATGTATCGGCTGCAGAGCTTGTGTGGAAATCTGCGAAGAAGTTTTCGGCTTTGATGAAGACGAGGAAAAGGCATATGTAATCAAACCGGAAGGCGGACCTGAAGAAGAAATTCAGGAAGCTATCGATTCCTGCCCCACTGATTGCATCTACTGGGAAGAGTAATCAGTATAGTTTCCCGATTGATTTAAACTTTATTATTTTATCTTTAAGCTTTTTTTACGTTTCTATCTACCAAAATTAATACAATAAAAGTGCATCTTCTGCTTAAAAGGAGTATTATATGAAAAAAAAGAATATTTTTATTGTCGGTTATGACGATTTTAACATCGATATGCTTGAATCATTACCTGAATCCAAAGAGCACAATTTTATCTCTCTATTATCTTTCAAGGAAATAAGAGACGGTGACGGAAAACCCATCAAATCACTGCTGAAAAAAGCTGTTTCACGGATTGAATCTTTTGACGGCAGCGTCGATGCGATAATGGGCTATTGGGACTATCCCGTTACCCTTCTTGCTTCTATTCTCACAGAAAAATACGGACTGCCCGGTGTTCCCGTTGAAAGCATATTAAAATGTGAGCACAAATATCTCAGCAGACTCGAGCAGGCAAAAGTCATTCCGGAGCATATTCCACTTTTTGAAGTTTTCGACCCCTTTAACGACAACTATATGTCAGATGTGAAAATGCTGCCGCCATACTGGATTAAACCGATAAAATCATTCAGCTCTTATCTGGCTTATCGGATAAACAGTGACCTGGATTTTATGGATGCCAGAGAAGAGATCAGAAGATATATAGGGAAAGTAACCGAACCTTTCGAGGATTTTATACACCAACTTAATCTGCCGGAAGAACTGACGAAAAATAAAGGCAAAACGTGTATAGCTGAAAGCTTACTTTCCGGGAGTATGTGTACACTGGAAGGCTATGTTTATAACAATGAAGTTTTTGTATACGGGATTGTCGATTCTGTAAGGGAAACAGACAGCTCCTCATTTTCCAGATATGAATACCCCTCAAAAATCCCTCAGAATATACAAGAGGAGATGGAAAAAATTACCCGGAAAATAATGAAACACATAGGCTATAACAACAATACCTTTAACATTGAATTTTTCTATAATCAGACTAGCGGCAAAATTACTCTGCTGGAGATAAATCCAAGACATTCACAGTCACATGCATTTCTTTTTGACAGCGTTGACGGTGTGGCAAATCATAAAATCCAGCTGGATCTGGCCCTTGGGAAAAAGCCTGAATTGCCGGAAAAATTCAGCGGAAAATATAAAAAGGCTGCCAAATTTATGACCAGAACATTTGAAGACGGCTTTATTACAAAAGTGCCTACATACCGGGAACTGAAAAAAATCAACAAGGAAAATAAAGATATTATAATCAAACCTCTGGTAAAGGAAGGAACAAGACTATCTCAGTTGACTTATCAGGACAGTTACAGTTACGAATTGGCGAATATTTACATCCCGGCTTTCGATGAAAAGGATCTGATTGAAAGATATAACAAAATTATCTCAGAAATCAATTTCAAGCGCGCATACGAAAACGATATAAGTATTGTTTAGATTTAGACAACCGAATCAGCAGCAGCTTTTTTTCTGCTGTACGGGGGGACATTTAACCGAACCGTAGCTGCAAAAAACACAGCAGTCCCCCTCTTTGGGTTTTAATATACTTTTACAGTTATCACATCTGTAAAAATACTGGCAGGCATCTGTAGGCATCGTTTCTTCTTTTTCGTATCCGCATTCCGGACATGTTATTACAGACTTTTTAATAATTTCCATGTTTATCCTCAATAAAAATTTTCAAAATATTTCTACTTTAAAAACTCAGAACACTGTAACCTTCTTTGATATAATCGGTCAATGGCTGCCCCATATACTTGACTTCCACTCCCAGATTTTCAAGATTATCTGCAACCCCGTAATTATCTGCACACGCTTTACATGCTTCCACTTTTATGCCCTCACGGATAAATTCTTTTATTTTCTCCTGCAACTCAGGTGTATCGTTTAGAAGTTTTGAAGATGGTCCCCATATAATAAAGTTGATATTTTCCCACCAGCTGCGTTTTTTGCCGTTTAGTGTATACATAAAAACCATATTTTCTGCGACTTCAATATCGCCGCTTGTCCATAAAATCACCAAAGTATCCTTATTCATGTTTCCTCCTTTATTTTAATTTAATCTGTCCGCCATTTCCAATGCTTCTGCATATGTTGCTGAAAACTTTAAATAATTACTCAGTCTACCCGATCACTTAACGCTTTAAGCGCTCAGGACTTTCTTCTCCCCCTGAAATAGGGGGAGACGCAGAGGGGTACATTTTGTTTTCGAACAGAGCTCCCTGTACCTGCAGGGCTGAAATCCTGCTTCTATAACCATTAAAAATTATCATTATTTTACAGGCCTTTCAAAACCTCTATAATATCATCAGGTTCAGCCCGCTGGTTGTAATCAGCTTTCCCAAATACATATTTTAAGGTAAGGTCTCTATCCACCACAAAGGTAGCAGGAATCGGTATTTCATATTTTTCGTTGCCGTTGTGCTTTGCAACATCCAGACCGAATTTTTCATAAATCTCCACAAGATCCTCCGGCATTTTGAATACCAGACCGTATTTTGCAGCAACGTTATTGTCTGAATCATATAAAACCGGGAATTCGATACTGTGTCTTTCCACCGTTTCATTGGCATATTCCGGCAATTCCGGAGATACCGCTATTAGATTTGCCCCATGGCTTTGGAAATCGGACAATCTGCTCTGCAAATAATTCAGTTCCAAATTACACACCGGACACCAGCCTCCTCTGTAAAAGCTCAGGACAACAGGACCTTTTGAAGCCTCTTCAGAGAGGGTGACTGCCGAACCGTCATAATTTTGCAGGGTAAAATCGTAAGCTTTTGAACCAGCTTTGGGAATATTTTCTTCGATTCCGCTCTTTATCAAGTCTTCTGTTGCTCTCTGCATTACTTCCCTGGCATCTTCGGGAATTTTCCCGGCACTTTGTTTTTTCAACTCTTCTAATTTTTCTTTAAGTGACATAGACGCCTCTTATAGACCTATATTTAAACCTCGCATGGCACGTTCAGCGAATCGGCAATTACAGTAAAGCTCTGGAACAGTTCCACAACCTGCCTTAATTCATTTAACTCCTCATCACTCGCTCCGGCCATTTTCGCAGCACCTTCATGTGCCATACTACAGTACTCACAGTTATTTACCAACGACACAGCAAGAGCTATAAGTTCTTTCGTTTTACGGTCCAGTTTGCGCTCATTATGCATAATATGCTTCCAGCGGCTCAAATTAATAGCTGTCCATTCCGGATCAACGGCTGCCTGAGCCCTGAAAAAATTGGGGACCATTCCCATTTTCTCCCTGAGTTCATCAAACACTTCTTTCGCTTTCCCGGTTGCTTCATTGTCTGTCAATAATTTAGACATGTTTCCTCCTTTCTGCTCTGTGTTTTTATATCAAGTATTTTCACAAATGCGCACATAGATTTTTCCAACGGTTTGCCACTTTTTTCCAGCCTGGCAAGCATAATTCCGCCTTCCAGGGCTGCTACAATTGTTGATGCCAGAACATCCGGTTGGATATCTTTTCTTATTTCACCTGTTTTAACAGCTTCTTGAATAACTTCTTCAAGATTTATTACCCATTTTTTGAAAACGTTTGACACGATCCCGGTAAAAATTTCGTTTTTATCAGCCATCTCCAGGGCAGTATTTCCAAATATACAGCCCCCTGTATAATTCCTCTCTTTATGAGCTTTGCTTACATTCTCAAAAAAATTAATGAGCCGCTCTCCGGGAGTATTGCCTGACAAAGATTGTTCCAGAAAAATAAAGAATTTATTTTCGTATTGCTTCAAAGCTTCAGACACCAAAGTCTGCTTATCAGGAAAATGAAAAAAAACACTCCCTTTTGCCACACCGGCTTCTTTGACAATATCGCTGATACTCGTTGCTTCTATACCCTTTTGAAAAATCAGCTTAACAGCGGCTTTCAAAATTTTATTTTTTGTGATTTCTCCCTTTTCGCCCATATTTTACTCCTTAAACGGCAGACTGTATTAACACGGCACGGCCGTCTGACACAAACCGCATCCGGTAGTTTTAACATTGTAATAATCACCTCTGAGTCTTCGTATCGTATTATAAGTGTATTTGTCGCAAAGACTTTTATCGTGTCCTTTTTCAGTTATGGCTCCGGCCGGACATCTGCTTATACATTCTCCGCATTCAGCTATATTGTTAAAAAACAGACAGTTTTCACGATGATCACTATACTCAGACTCATTGATATCCAGTACTGCATCTGTAACAACACTGCCGCACCTGTGTGCGATGCCCCGCCTTGTAATAAAACCGTCACTCAGACTGAATGTGCCTAAACCGGCGGCAAATGCCGCGTGTCTTTCAGACCATGTTGAAGCTAAACCGACTTTTGTATTATCCAGCCTTTTCCATTTATCACTCAGCATAGGGGATACTGCATTGTAGCCGGATTCCTTCATATATTCCTGAATATGTTTTCTTATTAGCATATTAAAACGCTCACCGTATTCACGCTGAAGTGCCCAGTAAAGGCTCGGAAATCTGTTTTCTTTGGCATTGGATTTTCTCACTTCTTCATTTACCGGAAGAACCCATACAATAACGGTACCATCCTCAGGAAGCGTTTCAAAAAATTCTTTCGGATGATAATGAAAATCACCGATAATATCTTTGTAATCTGAAAACAGCGGATTGTTTACAGAGGCAAAGCCCACCAAGGGGGACTTAAAATAGGAAAAACCATATCTATGGTTTCTGTTTAAACTACTTTTTTCCACAAGAGATTCAATTTCCGATATTACTCTTTCGTTTAAATTCATATCAGCTCCAGCTTTAGTTAATAAACCGACCAACCGGTTTATTTTAAAATAGCAAAAATTTTATATATGTCAATAGGGGGAAAAATTATTAAAGGGTAATTAGAGGTAGTTGAGGCGCCAGCCGCGCATATGACACCATACTTTGGCTAATCATAAAAAAACGCATTATAAAATTATATTATTCAAGTTTCGCACTTAATTCGGTCATTGCGAAACCCTGTGGAAACAGGGTTGTGGCAATCTCAAAACAAGAAAAGAAGAGAGATTGCTTCGTCGTATTCACTCCTCGCAAAGACTTGCAGAAGGCGTAAGTGCGAAACTTGAATTATATTATTGAAAATTGTATTGTATACTAGATTTATGTGCTTGGTAGTTAAAGGTATTACGAGCTGTAGGAAAAACCCAAAACCAATCAACCATTTCAACGGGTTTTGGTCTTGCTCCTTGGGCCTTTGCCCTGTAAACTGTAAACTCATACCAATCCCTCAGCCACTTTACCATTTCACTATAACCAAGGCTGACAGATGTCTAATGATTCAGCGGACGGATTTTTACGGCGCATACTTTATACTCCGGTATTTTGGCGGCAGGATCCAGTGCCTTTACTGTGAGCTTATTAACATTACCTTCCACAAAGTGAAAATTTCCAAATACTGTTTTTTTGCCCACTCTGTCCGTCAGAAAAGTTTTTGCACTGATAACACCCCGCCTGGATGAAACCTCAACCTCCGCATTGTCCTCAATGCCCATATCTACAGCATCATTTGAATTTATCAAAACAACCGCTTCTCCTGCCGCGGACATTATTTCTTTGATACGTCTTGTGAGTTCTCCGCCGTGCCAGTGAAATATTTCCCGACCGGTGTTCAGCAGAAAGGGATATTCACTGTCAGGGAGCTCATTGGGACGGATATAATTTACCGGGTGGAATTTTCCCTTACCATTTGAGAATGTTTTTTCATGCAGCACAGGCGTGCCGGTATCATTTTTATTTTTCACCGGCCAATAAAGCGCTTCATCCTCTTCAAGTCTTTCAGTCAATACACCGGCATAGATAGGTGTCATTTTATTTATCTCATCCATAACATCTTTTGCCGAATTATACCCCCAGCCGCTGAATTCTCCGGATTTATGATACCCTTTCTTTTCAATCAGCTTCTGTGCCAACTGTGTCAGAATATTTAAGTCTGTTTTTGATTCATGCAGTGGGGGAAGAAGAGGTGTGAGTTTCTGGATTTTTCTCTCCGTGTTGGTGAACGTTCCCTCTTTTTCTGCAAAACTCGCCGCCGGTAAAACTACATCTGCATATTTAGACGTTTCCGAGAAGAAAATATCCTGAAGAACAATAAATTCCGTCTTTTCCAAACATTCCATCACTTTGTTCACATCCGGATCTGTCATCACAGGGTTTTCCCCCATAATGTACAGAGCTTTTATCTCTCCGGTTCCCCCCTTTTCAATCATCTCCGTAACCGTTAATCCCGGATCACCGTTCAACGGTTTATCATCAGCAAACCCCCATTTGTCCTGAAAAAAAATGAATTTTTCCGGGTTGGTAACGTTCTGGTAACCGTTAAACACATTTGGAAGAGCTCCCATATCACATGCTCCCTGCACATTGTTCTGCCCTCTCAGCGGATTCAAACCGCCGCCTTTTATTCCCAGATTTCCCGTAAGCATTTGCAGATTGGCAAGAGCCAGAACATTGTCAACGCCGCAGATATGCTGAGTAATCCCCATTGCCCAGATAACTGCAGCAGGTTTGCTGCATGCGATTTTTTCAGCTGCTTTATAAAGCTCATCATATTTCAGACCTGTCTTTTCAATAACATCATTCATATCAACGGACAGGGCATGTTCTCTAAATTGATCAAAGTTTTCACACCTGTTATTAATAAATTCCTTATCTTCCCAACCGTTCTCTAAAATTATCCGACACAAACTGTTCAGAAGGGCAATATCCGAACCTCCGTTAATACCGAGATATATGTCGGAAAATTCAGCAATGTCCGTAAACCTCGGATCAGCCACTACAAGGTTAATACCTTTATTCATTACAGCCTGGCGGATTCCCACACCGAAAACAGGGTGCTGCTCAGTAACATTTGACCCTATAATGAATATCGTGGAAGCATTTTGCAGAATATCTTCCATTGTATTCGTCATTGCTCCGGAACCTACGGCCTGAATAAGCCCTGCAACTGTTGAGGAATGACAGAGCCTGGCACAGTGATCCACATTGTTGGTCTTGAAAATCTGCCGGGCAAGTTTCTGCATCAGATAATTCTCTTCATTTGTACATTTGGCTGAAGCAAGAAACCCCAAAGCATCGCTGCCAAATGACTTTTCTATCTGAATAAGTTTATCGCAAACAATATCCATCACATTATCCCAGCCGGTTTCAACAAAGCTGTTCATGTCTTCATCATCAGAATTTTTTTCTTTCCCTGAGAGCAGGTATTTCCTTACGAGCGGCTTTTTCAGTCTTTCTTCACTCAGAACGTAACTGTTAGCATACCTCCCTTTTACACAAAGCGAACTATACTTATCCCCTTCATCAGAAGGTCCGGAAACAATTTTCTTGCCGTCTGTGGTAAGCTTAATTTTACAACCCACTCCGCAATAACTGCAGACAGTGGTGACAGTACTTATTTCAGAACTGAGGGAGGTTTTGTCTGCAATTGCACCGGTGGGGCAGAAATCAACACAAGTACCGCAAAATTCACAGTGTGCCTCTTCAAATGTTTCATCCATTCCGACAATAAGATGTATATCAGAACCTTTTGATGCATAATCCCATATAAAGCGCCCCTGTAACTCAGTGCAGGCTGCCACGCATCTTCCGCACAACACGCACAGCGATGCATCATATCTGAAAAAAGGGTTTTCCTTTATTTCCTTATTTTTTGGTGTATTCTGCCGGAATGAATAGAGTAAATCATTGATTTCAGCTTTTTTCGGAACTTTTGAAGTATCTATATTGCTCAGCATCAGTTCAATATTAATTTTTCTCAATTTCTCAACATCAGGGGAATCCGTAACAACTTCCATGCTATCTTTCACTGGTGTATCACAGGCGGTCACAAAGCGGTTATCAGCTTTAACAATACATACTTTACACCTCCCTACGGGAGACAAATATTTATGAAAACAGAGTGTGGGTACACGGATACCGATATCCTGAAGTACCCTAAGTATTGTTTTGCCGCTTTTAACCGCTGTTTCTTTTCCGTTTATACGAATATTAACCACACGAATTCCTCTTTTTTAATTTAAAATAAGATTTGAGTGGAGTAAGAACGGATTTACCCAGACCGCATAAAGTGGAAGCTGACATCGATTCAGCAATGTCAAGTGCTTCTTGTTCAACACAGGAAGAATCATTCAGCATATCATAAATGCGTTTATAACCCGCAAAACAAGGGATACACTGCCCACACGATTCATCAGCAAAAAAGCGAAGGATATATAACATAACATCTTTCAAGGTGTTGGTATCATCAGAAATATAAAGAGAGGTTATTCCTGCCTCAGATTGATAAAGCTCTGAAAGGGGTAAATTATAGTTTTCAGGATGAATAAAAAAACCGGAAGCGCCGCCGCATAAAGCAAAGCCCTGTTTTTTGCCGGAAACTCCGCCGTATTTTTTCAAAATATCATTTACGGAAATATTTAAATCGGACTCAAATATACCGCTGTTTTTCACATCGCCTGACAGAGAAAACACTTTTTTGCCGGCATGTACTATATCTTTATCAAGAATTTCAAATATCCAGGCAAACGTTTCCACATTTGAAAGTAGTGTAGGCCTGCCTTTGTAGCCGGCTTCCGCCGGATAAGGCGGTTTAGTCTCAGGATTGCCCCTTTTACCTTCAGCGGAATTAATCAGGGCGGTCTCTTCGCCGCAAACATATGCTCCTGCTCCGGATATAATCCGGAAATCAAAACTTTTCAGTTTCTTTTCATCTATTTCCTTTTTAAATAAATTTATAGTATCCGTTAAGATTTGTTTCTGCCTGGTATATTCTCCCCTGATATAAATGACTATTTCACTGCTTCCAACGCAATGAGCTGCCAATATAAGCCCTGACAGAACAGAATAGGGATTGCTCTCAATAATACCCCTGTCTTTAAACACAAAAGGTTCGGATTCATCGGCGTTGCATATTACTATTTTTTCGCCGTCGGTATTTCTAACCGTTTCCAGTTTCTTATCCATGGGGAAACCTGCCCCTCCTCTTCCTGTTAGATTTGCCTCTGAAACCTTCGATATTATTTCATCCGGTTCTTTTACAAGCAAAATCCTCAAACGCTCAGAATAATATTCGCATTGATCAGGGGAAAGCAGAAACGTCTTTTCTTTTTGACTATTCAATATTTTCGCTTTATCTGCTTCTTTTGTGCCGTTTTCGGTAATTTTCACCTGTATTCCATTTATAACTGCTGCCGGTGCGTTATCACATAAACCGATACAATGGACACATTCGGCATCCGTAATATTTTTATGATTCACATTGCAGGCGGGAGCGCAGCAGCGCAAAATATTATCCTGACTGGCTGTATCTTCAGCAATCTTGATAAGACCGTAAAATGAGGCAATGGAAAATACCGTACTTTTGGGCAGACCGTACTTTACAGACAGCTGATTTAACTCACCTTTAGTTACTCTCTGATTCTTTGAATTAATCGCCTTCAATTCAGCAAAAAAGTTTTCATAACTTCCCGGATTTTTCAAAAAATCGAATATTTTTTTATATCTGTCAATTACCGGCATTTATACTCCTGTATTAAAATTATAACACATTACAGCAAATGACTTCAAAAGATAAAACAAAATATACCGTTTGCAAACAGAAAGTTAATTGTTTAACCTGCAAATTTCAGGGAGGAAGATATTATGCGACTAAAAGCATACATTGCAATGTTATTGGTTATTTTAATGTATTCCGGCAATATTCTTGTCGGCAAAGCCATCAACGAACTCCCTCCCTTCACAATTGCATTGGGACGCCTGACAGTGGCCTTTATTATGTTAACACCTTTCGGCTTCTTTCAGGCTGTTAAAGATAAGAAGCTCTACCTGCAATATAAACTTCCTCTGCTGATAATGACTCTGACAGGCATCACATTTTTCAGCTCTTTTATCTACAGTGCTTTGCAGTTCACAAGCTCTGCCAATGTTTCGATTCTGGAAACCGTTATTCCGGCTCTCACAGTTGTTTTAAGTGTGTGGTTTATAAAAGAGAAAATCACACCTGTTCAATGGCTGGGGGTGATTATTTCTTTTGCCGGTGCTGTTTGGGTCGTAGCCGACGGAAATTTAACTTTTCTTGTGCAACATACACCCAATAAAGGAGATTTAATCATGATTGCAGCAATCATTTTCTGGTCAGTATATTCTCTGCATGTTAAACAGTACATGCACAATTTCCGGATTTTCGGAATTGTATGGATTATGACTGGTATTTCGGTAATGATTCTGATTCCAATTGTAATGATTGAATGGTCGATAACCGGAATGCCGGATATTTTTCAGGCTGGCAAAATGGCAGGCATATTCTATCTGGGCGTATTCCCATCTTTTATAGCCTTAATACTTTACAGCAGATCGGTGATTGTTCTGGGAGCGGGCAAGGCTTCTGTTATGTTAAATCTACTTCCAGTATTTACAATGCTTGGAGCATACTTTCTGCTTAATGAGAATATCTCTTTTTCTCAAATCACAGGCTCCATCGTTGTAATTTCAGGAGTGACAATGACAATAAGAATAAATTAAGCTCATTTACTTTAGGAAGGATTTCAAGACACCTTTAATGGAAAAAATTTGTCTGGGATCGATCGTTTCATTAATAATTCCTTTGGCTGCCTCGTATAAAAAATTGCTCTTGGTGGCCCTTTTGGCAAGCAAATCATTCAGAAATTTATTTGAAAGCCATTTTTGTGCGGTTTTGTATCCAAAATGTTTATAGAATACCCTGTTGTAAAGAAGTTTATAGTATTCTGACGGCACCAATGGTAAATCCGACCTAATTCTTTCTAAGATATATTCGGCAGCAAACTCGCCGGATTCCATTGCTTTACCTATTCCTTCACCGGTAAAAGGATAGGTTGTACCGATAGTTTCACCTATACATATATATCTGCTGCTTTTATTATTTAATAAATGCCCTGTTTTTAACCCGCATCTTAAAACCGCGCCTTTAAGTTTTGTTTCGCCTGTTTTAGCCGCAACAATCTTTCCAGCCTCAGTGAATCCTTTCAAAAACTCATCATGAACCTTTTTGAGGTTGTTTACGCCTTTTTTGCCGTAAAAAGCGCAGCAGCCGGTATTATACAAACCGCTGCCCAATGGAAAAATCCAGGCATATCCGGGAATAATGGAACGCTCGTATGATACAAACATCTTATCTGTTATATAATCAGACTGTATATATTTCCTTACACCGACAGCTTCCGGTTTGCAGTTTATTTTATCCGAAACGCTTGGCTTTAAAAGATTAATGTCCGTGCCGGTGGCAATGATACCGAAATTTGAACTAAATGATTCTCCTTCAGCAGAATGACATACAAAACAATCATTCCCCTCTTCAACTCCGTTAATCTTTTTGGGTAAAAACTTTACACCTTTTCCCGTTGCATGTTTTAGAAGAATATTATCAAAAATTTCTCTTTTTATGGTGAAATACTCGCCGGGAATAACGACTTTTGTGCCGAATGAGCTGTAAAAAAAGGTTTCATCTATATAATTGGCGTTCTTTTCGACATCATCATATACTCCACATCTTTTTAAACATTTTATGGAATCATTAAGCAGACCGTCACCACACACTTTCTCTCGGGGGAAATCTTTTTTGTCAAAAATTAATACACTTAGCCCTGCTTCAGACAATTTGCAGGCCGAAATACTCCCGGCCGGACCGGCACCTATTATAATAACATCCCATCTTTTGTTCATACAAGATCCTGGTATTTCTTTTTAAAATACTCACCACTGCCATAGTGCTAAAATAAGGGAAAAATACGTTTGCCTTGCCAAATATACAATTGTTATTTTATTTTATACAACTATGATAAGAATAATCAACTTAATCCTTGCAGTCACATTTATTTTCATTCAGCAGATTTCCATTAATACCTTTTTGTACGCTGAGAACACACCTGAAAATATAATCCTTATGATCGGAGACGGGATGGGAAGCTCTCACATTAAAGCTGCCAAGCTCGTAAAAAGCGGCAAGGACAAAAAGTTATTTATGCAGAAGCTGGAAGTGCAAGGCTATATCAGGACACTTTCTGCGAATGGAGAAATCACTGATTCTGCAGCTGCAGCTACAGCTATGGCAACTGGCACAAAAACAAATAACGAAATTATAGGAAAAGATCCCGATTACAATAACTTAAAGAATATATTAGAATACGCCGAGAAATACGGTAAATCAACGGGCATTGTGACCACTGTTCAGCTGACTCATGCCACTCCTGCGGCATTCGCAACCCATGTACGAAACAGATATCAGATGGAAGAAATAGCTATGCAGATTATAAATAAAAATATTGAAGTGCTTTTTGGAGGAGGAGAGAACTATTTTTTACCTGAAAATCAAAAAGGTTGTTTTGCCGGTGAAGGAAAACGGGATGACGGCATTAACCTGATAAGCAAAGCAGTTAAGAACGGCTACGTTTATGTTTGCTCTAAGCAGGAACTTAAAAATCTTGATACCGGTATCACAAATCGCGTACTTGGCTTGTTCGGTGCGGAAGAGATAACAAGACCAATTAAACCTAATTTGGCGTTGTTAACAAAGAAAGCTGTTAAAATACTTTCAGACGATCCGGATGGCTTTTTCTTAATGGTGGAAGCCGGACAGATTGATTGGGCAAGCCATGAAAATAATGCAGATGATATGCTGAACAGTATGCTGCAATTCGATAAGGCTGTTAAAACAGCTTATCAGTTACCTCAGACATCAGAAACTCTCCTCATTGTGACATCGGATCATCAAACGGGAAAATTTGAAATCACAGCGGATAAGGAATCTCTTTTTGCAGACGGACCATTCTATATGCCTGACGGCACGAAATTTTTTATACAGTGGAATAGCGACGAACATACCGCTGATAAAATAAAAATATTTGCTTCCGGCGTTAACGCTGAAATGTTCAAAGGAACACATGAAAACACTCTTATTTTTGATGTAATTTACCGCTCATTAAAAATGAAAAATTAGCTTAACATTTTGATAGTGGGATTTTATAGACCTGTGAGTTCACCTACACCTACGAAGTGTGGAAATGGCATTTACAGAAACGATGTTATCAACTTCCTCAAAAACATCAGCCTTTTCCTATACCTTTCTCCTTTGCTTCTAGTTCCCCACTTCTCTATCTTGCTACCTCACTATTTACCCTTTACAGCATTACAGCCGCATTTCTGAAACATTTAATGATTTGCTTATCACAATTTTATCACAGCGGCTTAAATAAAAAACTAAATTGTTAATAAGAATGGAGAAAAAGAGAGCGGGTGACGGGACTCGAACCCGCGACCTCAACCTTGGCAAGGTCACGCTCTACCAGCTGAGCTACACCCGCGGTATATGTAAAATACCAAGGCAATGATAACCACCCAAAAGTGCGAGTGGAGGGACTCGAACCCCCACGCCGAAGGCACTAGATCCTAAGTCTAGCGCGTCTACCAGTTCCGCCACACTCGCTGAAATCAGGGAAAGGGTGAGTGACGGGATTTGAACCCGCGACCACTGGAGCCACAATCCAGTGCTCTACCGAGCTGAGCTACACCCACCATAACACGCGCCCGGCACGATTCGAACGTGCGACCTACGGATTAGAAGTCCGTTGCTCTATCCAGCTGAGCTACGGGCGCAAGTATACACCCGTTTAAAGCCGGGCGTACGAGACTGATATCATTAGCAAATAGTATATAAATTGTCAACAATTTTTGCAATAAGACAACATCAGAATATTGAAGTAGTGCCTTTATGTCCGTGAAAGGTGATGCGTGACCCGTAATGCGTGAGGGGTCATGGGTAATGGGTGATGGGTTAGGGTGATTCATAAAGCGTTGCGAAATTCAAGGTAGTTGAAGTGGTTGAAAAAGTTGAGACGGTTGAATAAACTGCTTGTGCAGAAAGCATTCTGCAAACTTTTATCTATATCTATACCTTAACCTTTTCCTCTATATCCCCACCTCGCTCTTTCACCAATAACAAATGCACCGCCCAACAAGTGGTTAATTTTCAAATTCCTTAAAATACTTAAAAAGTCTTTTATCGTATTTTCTGAGAGCTATAAAATGAGAATTTATTACGGAATCCTGCATATTGTATTTAAGAGGTGACCCTGTTTTATCCAGTACATACCCCCCGGCACATTCAAGTACACACTGCCCCGCAGCTGTGTCCCATTCTGAAGTGGGGCCAAACCTCGGATATACATCGGCTTTCCCCTCAGCCAGCAGACAGAATTTCAAGGAACTTCCGGCTGACACAATTTCAGGCTCATTAAAATAGGAGCTGAAAACTTCTATGGTAGTACTGCGGTGGGAACGGCTCCCCAATATCCTCAAATTGTCCAGATCCACTCCTTTATTTTCAAGCGGCAGCTTTTTATCGTTAGCGCCATAGTTTCTTTTATAAGAGCCGCAGTCTTTATGTGCCCAGTATATAACCTTTTGGACAGGGATCACCACAACCCCGAAAAAGGGCTTTGAATTTTTTATCAAAGCTATATTTACGGTAAATTCTCCGTTTTTTCTGATAAACTCCTTTGTTCCGTCCAAAGGATCCACAAGCCAGTAATCTTCCCATTCTTTTCTTATATCCCAGCTTATGTTATTCGATTCTTCTGAAAAAACCGGGATATGGGGTGTAATCTTTTCCAGCTTATTTGTTATATAATCGTGTGAACTGCGGTCGGCCTGGGTCAAAGGGCTAAAGTCATCTTTCCAGTCCACATCAAAATCCCCTTCATAGATTTCCAGAATTTTATCACCGGCTTCAACGGCAGTACTAATAACATCTTCCCAAAAATTATCAGGCATTTAAATCCTCAATCATCAAATTCCGTTAATTTTACCATATAAAGAAGTCATATCAACCTTTTCTTTTTCATTCAAATCACTTAGAATTGTAGATAGGTTCCATGATGGGTAATCTGTAATGCGTGATAAGTGATGCGCAAAGCGTTAAGAAGAGGTGGTTAAGGGTATTTGACCCGCCCGTTACCGGGCAAGGGTTGTTGAGGTATTATTGGTATTAGAGGTATTATGGGTACTATAGGTAGTAGGAGTATTTAAAGTGCCAACCGCACTGACCAATAACAAATACACCACTCAACTACTCAACAACCAATACAGGAGGATAATTTTGGACAACAGAAAAGCTAAAATAGTGGTTACAATCGGTCCGGAAACCCAGAGTGAAGAAAAAATAGAAGAGCTGATATCAAATGGTGTAAACGTTTTCCGTATGAATTTCTCACACGGAACGCATGAAAGTCATAAAGAAATTTTCAAAAGAATCCGAAAGATTTCGGCAAAGTTTGAAATCCATACAGCAATATTGCAGGATCTGGCAGGACCTAAAATAAGACTTGGTGAAATAAAAGAACCTTTTAGTGTACATCAGAATGAATATATTTACTTTGATAAAAACGGCAAATCTTCTGGAAAAAATTTTTTAACATTAAACAACCCGTCGATACTAAAACAGCTTAAAAAAGGTGACAGGATTTACATTGCAGACGGGATGATTAAACTCGAAGTAGTGGAAACGTCTGATGAGCTTGTTACTGCTAAAGTTCTGGTGGGAGGTATTGTCTCATCAAAAAAAGGAGTCAACTTTCCCAATGTCAAGCTCGATATCCAAAGTTGTACGGAAAAAGATATTGAAGATCTGCAATATGGACTCGAGCTGGGATTTGACTACATAGCTCTTTCTTTTGTGAGAACGGCAGACGATGTCAAAAACATTAAAAATATAATTTCCGGGAAAAAATTTCGTCCCAAAATTATAGCCAAAATAGAGAAACACGAAGCCATCGAAAACATAGATGAAATTCTGGAAGTCTCAGACGGACTAATGGTTGCACGGGGGGATCTGGGAGTGGAAATTGATCTGGAGAAACTGCCCGTTTTACAAAAGGAGTTGATTTTAAAAGCTAATAAATTCCAGAAACCTGTCATTACAGCAACCCAGATGCTTACCTCCATGATTTCCAGCCCCAGACCCACCAGAGCGGAAGTTACCGATATTGCAAATGCAGTTTTTGACGGGACGGATGCTGTAATGCTTTCTGACGAAACAACAGTGGGGAAATATCCCGTGGAAGCAGTAAAGGTGTTAAATAAAACAATAAGAGAATCGGAAAAATATCTGGAATATTTTAATTACGGAATAGTGGAAACCTCGGAAGATTCTGCCATTCCATCAGCAAGCTGTCATATAGCTGAAAATCTCGGAATAAAACACATAGTTGTGTTTACCAGTTCCGGTACATCTGCTTTAAAAGTTGCTTCCTACAGACCAAACGTTTCCATACTGGCATGCTGCCACAGTGAAGAAACGGCAAACAGGCTGGCATTAGTCTGGGGTGTCACACCTTACCTTGTTCTTAAAAAATACAATAACATCGATAAGATGATAGAGCACTTTATCAAATATGCCTATTCAAAAGGGGATCTGGATACTGAGGATAAGTTTTTGGCTACTATTGGATATCCGCTCGGTGTCCCCGGCTCCACAAGCACACTCAGAATATTCGGTAGTGAGGATATAAAAAATTTTCTTAATAACAAATAAATCCAGCCGCTTTTCTTGATTTATTATTAACATTGTTTTATTATCCATGAGATATAAAATCATAGCAAAGAGGACATTTTTAATATGGATAAGGCAGCAACTTCTTTTTATGAGAATATAGGAATTGTCACCCTGAACAATCCGGAAACAAAAAATAGCATTGATATCTATCTTTTGGAAAACCTAACCCGTTCAATAAAAAAACTTGAAACTAACGAACAGGCTGATTTGATATGGCTGAGAAGCGGCACAAAGGAAGTATTTTCCTCAGGATACGATATCGGTTATTTTGACGAAAAAAATGAAGCTGAATGCAGATATTTTGCAAAAGCTGGTGCCGAGCTTGTGGAAACAATAAAGGGGTGCAAAAAAATAATCATTTGTACCGTGGATGGTGCGGCACTTGGAGGCGGTTTTGAAATTGTTCTCTCGTGTGACCTGATTTTTGCCACAGAGCGTTCTCAGTTCGGCTTTCCTGAGGTCAATTACGGAGTGCTGCCGGGATTCGGCGGGACACAGCTTTTAAGCCGCAAAATATACGAAACATTTACAAAATACCTGATATTTACGGGAAACACCGTTCCGGCATCAGAGCTGTTTGATAAGGGAATAGTCAACAAAATCACAAAAAGTCAAAGCAGCAATGAAGAAGAAGTGTATGCAATGGCTGATATTATAAAGCACAGAAGCAAGTTTGCTCTCGGTCTTGCTAAGGAAACTGTTAATAATGGATTGAACATGCCCTTAAAACAGGCACTCCTTTATGAGCAGAATGCCTTTATGGCCTCATTTGCAAGTAATGACAAAAAAGAGGGCATGACAGCATTTAAGGAAAAACGGACTCCTGATTTTACTGACAGATGGGAAGATTTTGAGACATTGTAGATAAAATATGATAGAACTGAAAATAAAAGAAGAGACTGCAAAACTTAACCTATATCCTGATAATAAATTCAACCTCCTTGAACCTGAAACCATAAGAGAGTTATACGACAATATCGCCTCACTTTCGGAAACACCTGTAAAAGTACTGAGAATTTCCGGTCACGGAGGTTCTTTCGCTGTCGGAGCCAATATTCTGACAATGTTAAAATATTCCGGTTACACAGCCAAGGGTTTTTCAATGCTCGGGAGCAAACTGTTCGGATTGCTGGACAAAATTCCGCAGATTGTAATAGCGGAAATCGACGGATTCTGCATGGGCGGCGGGATGGACTTTGCATCGTCATGTGATTTCAGATTCGCCACCCTCAGAAGCAAATTTGCCCACCCCGGCTCAAAGCTCGGAATCATAACAGGTTTCGGAGGAACCCAGCGGATCAGCCGCTTAATGAAACAGCGACATTTTACAGAACATTTCATCACTGGTGAAACATACTCTGCTGAGTTTATGAAAGAAGGAGGATTTTTAAGTGAAACATTTGAAAATTGCGAAAATATGCACAGTTATGCTGATAAATTCACGGGTAACATTACAAACAAAAACAGACTGTTTCTGGCAGAATTAAAGAAATCTATAAATAAACAAAGATGAGAGGTTATTATGCACAACATGAAAAATTATGAAAAAACAATCAAAAAATTTAACATCGATGTCCCTCATTTCTTCAATTTCGGTTTTGATGTTGTAGACAAAAATGCCGAAACAAAGGATAAAACTGCATTAATCTGGATCGATACGGACGGTGAAACCCATGAAAAATATACATTTGGCGATTTAAAAAGAATGTCCAACAGATTTGCAAATGTATTAAAAGAACAGGGCTTTAAAAAAGGTGACAATCTGTATGTTATGGTTCCCAGAGTACCCGAGTGGTATTCAGTCATGCTTGGCTGCTTTAAGCTCGGGGTTATACCTATGCCGGCTCCAAAAATTTTAAGGGAAAAGGATATTGACTACCGCCTTAAAGCTTCAAAAGCACGCGGAGCAGTTGTCTACGGTGATTCAATAGAAAAATTCGGTAATCTGTCAACACCTGACAGTTTTACGAAAATAGCCATAAAATACGAAAGCAAAGGGTGGCAGAATTATGAGGATCTTATGGCAAAAGCCGGGGAAAATCTGTCACGGGACGATGTGGAACCCACCAAATCCACAGATCCTCTGATAATCTATTTTACAAGCGGTACCACAAAGTTTCCCAAAATGGTACTTCACGATCAGACATATGCTCTTGGACATTACATTACAGCAAGATTCTGGCAGGATCTTGCTGAAAATGATATACACTGGACACTGAGTGACACAGGCTGGGGAAAAGCGGTATGGGGTAAACTGTTCGGACAGTGGCTGATCGGAACAACGGCAGTAATGCACAACCAGTCCGACAGATTTGACCCGGAACTGCATCTGAACATACTGCAGAATTTCGGAGTAACCACATTCTGCGCACCCCCCACAGCATACAGAATGCTTATTCTGCAGGATTTATCAAAATACGATTTTTCAAAACTCAGACACTCCGTCAGTGCTGGAGAGCCGCTAAATCCTGAAGTTATCAGAAAATGGAAGGAGCATACAAAAACCCTTATTTACGACGGCTACGGGCAGACGGAAACTGTCAATACTGTAGCCAATTATCCGTGCCTAGAAGTAAAACCCGGCTCAATGGGCAAGCCGGCCCCTGGGTTTACCGTTGATATAGTTGATGATGAGGCAAATCCCATGCCGTTTAACGAAGCTGGACATATAGCAATAAAAGCGGAAGGGAAAAATCAGGTTGGTATTTTCAGAGGGTATTACAGAGATGAAGAGGCCACAAATGCAGCATTTCATAACGGATGGTACTTTACAGGCGACAAGGCTTATAAGGATGAAGACGGTTATTTCTGGTTTGTGGGAAGATCCGATGATGTGATAAAATCAAGCGGATACAGAGTGGGCCCTTTTGAAGTGGAAAGTGCTTTGCAGACACATAACGCAGTTGCAGAAAGTGCCGTTATAGGAGCGCCTGATAAACTGAGGGGAACAATTGTAAAAGCTTTTATTGTATTAAAACCCGGCTTTGAAGGCAGTGATGAGCTCATCAGGGACATACAGGAGCATGTAAAAAATGAGACAGCACCGTATAAATACCCACGGGAAATTGATTTTGTAGATAATCTGCCGAAAACGGTGAGCGGAAAAATCAGAAGGGTTGAGCTCAGGCAGATGGAGGAAAACCGCAGAAGACATTAAAAAATTAAACCTGTATTGTTTCGGTACATATATTGAAGTAAGGGAGTGCTGTTATTAACAAAAAACCTGGAAAATTAGGACTTTATTCAATAAAAGAAATAAACGAACTCCCGTACACGGATAAGGAAAAACTGTATTCAGAGCTTATCCCCAATCAGGTGTACTCTGTATTTGAAATTAAAAATCGTGACACCGATTTATTAAAAGACAGCTGCTACTTTAAAATCTTTTGCGATAAAAATGCGGATTTTGTGAAAATAGAGATAAAAATAAATGAAAGCCAAAAGGACTGGGTTTTTCTGCTGGAACTGGCTGACACAATATACTATCAGATTGAACTGTCATTAATTGTCACAGGTGACCCCCACTATCCTTTCTACGATGTTTTTTCAGATAAATTCGGTCACCAGAATTACTTTGCCACAATGATCAGAAACATTCCGGAAGAAGAAAAAGCCTTGAAAGATGGATTATTCCCCCACCAGGCAAGAAAAGGCTTAAAAATTTTTGATGAACTTCTGGAGAGGCTTGAAAACTTTGCTGAACCGATGGATAAGCATCTTATCGAAACAGACCCGCTGGCTTATAATAACGCGATTTTTTACGAAAAGAAAGGATTTGCCTACATACACGGAAAGAATCTTATGGAAACTATTGATAAAGAATTCAAACCCGGCGGAAGCCTTTACAGGTCCCTTAATAACAGTAATATCTTCAGAAAGAAAGAATACTGGAACAGTTTAAGGGGGCGCTCATGGGCGATTCACGACGGTCTCCTTCATGAAAAATTCGGACAACATTTTGACAACGTCAAAATGTATAAACCCATAGGCAAGTATCTGGATGTAAACACATTTTCTCAACTTAACACTTAAGTCGTGATGCGTAATGTGTGATGGGTGATTGGGTAGGTACTTGAGGTAGTATGGGTAGTAAAAGTATTAACGGTATCAAAGAAACTGAGGTACCGATTGCTCCCACCAATAACAAATGTACTGCTCAACTAATACACAAATAAAAGGCCTTTGAATAAGTACCCCACCCAACCCCCCTAATTTAGGGGAGGAGCTTTATCTCCCCTCCTACCAAAGAGTTAGGAGGGGATTAAGGGGTGGTAAAATTTATAAGAATACATTATTCAATGGTCTTAAATTAACAAATAAAAAAGTCCGCTCGAAAGCGGACAATAGGGAGGTTTGTATGAAGAAAATTTTTAAGATTTCCTCCAGCTTTTGAAAAAGCCTTATCTGTTACTGGTGCCCCTGAGGATTTTTCCTGAAAAATTCCTTCATCTTCTCTGGATCCGGTGTCATTGTATCTTTACCGGGCTCCCATCCTGCGGGGCAAACTTCACCGTGTTCTCTGGTGTATTGTAAAGCATCAAGGTTTCTTAAAATTTCATTTACATTTCTACCGATTCCCAAATCGTGAATAAGTTCAAATTGAACATTACCTTCAGGGTCAATAATGAAGGTCGCTCTTAAAGCCATTCCTTCCGGTAGAAGCACGCCGTACTCTTCGGAAACCCTTTTGGCAAAATCGGCCACCAAAGGATAATTCAAATCACCCAGTCCGCCTTCTTCTCTCGGTGTGTTAATCCATGCTAAGTGAGAAAATTTACTGTCAGTGGAAACACCGACAATCTCACAATTGCGCTTTTTAAACTCTTCATAAGCATCACTTAAAGCTGTGATTTCAGTGGGACATACAAAAGTGAAATCCAGCGGATAGAAAAACAGTACAACCCATTTTCCTTTGTAATCTTCAAGATGAACCTTTTTAAAATCCTTGTTAACAACTGCATCCTCTGAAAAGTCCGGTGCCTTTTTTGCTACTAAACTCATATACTCCTCCTTAGTTGTTTTATTTTAAAATCATTCTAATTTGTTTTCACAAATTGTCAAGCATTTTTTAAGATAAAATTAGTCTCTTTTAAAAAAATTGGAGTAGTGGTTGAGTGGTATATTGATTATTTGAAACCTTTGAATAAGTACCCCACCCAACCTCCCCTAAATTAGGGGAGGAGTTTTATCTCCCCTCCTATCAAAGAGTTAGGAGGGGATTAAGGGGTGGTAAAATTTATAAGAATACATTATTCAAGGGTCTTTATTTGTATATTTGTTATTCGTCAATTGGTTGGTTTGTCCGGTTTTTCAACAATAATCAAAAACCCTGAACACAGAACTCACATGATTTGCCAATAATACATATCAGAATGAGCCACTGAACGTTAAATAAAGAGCTGAATCACTTTTACTGCTGCCCACCGTTTCGTGTGCAAAACTTATTCCAATGGACCCAAGTATTGTATCTGCTGTCAATGCGATGCCTACATCTGTATATCCGCCCGAGAAATCCCATTGATCTATGGCATTTCCGTATTCCACAAAAGGGCCCAGATAAACGTTATTTCTAATTTCATATTCAGCCCCGAAAAGAAAATAGTAAAATCTACTGCCGCCGTAAACATTCCCCTCTTTATCTTCCGTGCCGATATCCCGGTAATCAAAGGCTTTCATCCTGTAAGGTCCCCCAAGTGTGTACCTGTAAGTAAGAGGGATATCGGTGTTATTGCGGCTTATATACCCAAAGTCATTCTTCAGTTTAAATCTGAATCTGTCAGCCGGATAAATTTTCAGCATCGTATTCAGTTCACTGGTGATAAAGCTATTTTGGCCTATCTGAAAAAGCGGTTTTAATCTAAGCTCTGCAGAATACTCCACTTCAATGACAGGTCCGAGATACGAGCCGGCATTGCCTGCAGACAACGGAATTCCTATAAGCCTGTAATTATCACTTAATTTTTCCGTAAAATTTTTATCATATACAAGTCCTGTAAAATTAAGCTCTTCCGCATATAATCCCAGCCCATATCTAAAATTATTTAATGTTTTAAAAAATTGTATACTCGCTTTCAGTTGCTCATATTCAAAAGTGTCCTCATCTCTTTTTTTCCACCCAAGAGAATAAATATTGGCAAGATTAGGCGCAAAAAAGTTTTTGCTCCCCAAAGAAAAAGTCAGGCTTTTCTCTCTGCTCGAGTATGTTGTAAATATCTGAAACTGATGGGCTGTGCCAAAGATATCAAATCTTCTGTAGCCGGCAAAAACATTAAATTTTTCTATATCATCATATGCAAAACCGCCGAAAATTTCATTGGATTCGCCTTTTATGCCTGAAACAACAATATCAGCTTCATTTTCCGATATCGGAATAACACCCACCGAATAATTTATATAGTTTTTCTCCGAAGCCAGAAAAATTTTAAGAGAATCAATCTTGACTTTTGTAATCTTTGGATTGTCAAAAAAATGTTCTTTTATAAAAGCCTTCAGGCTTTCGTCAGAAGATATCACTTTGTTCAGCCGAAACCGTGATAAATCGGATTTAAACACCAAATCCACATTATTTTCTTTATTCATAATAAATTTGTCAAACGAGATTGAAGTAAAGTAGTATTTATTGTTTATATTGGATTTTACAATCCCCAGCAGATTGTTCACTTCTTTTGCTGTTGCCGTTCTCTGAAGATTATCCAGAATTTCCTTATCATTCACAAAAACATCATCAACTTTATATATATCCCCCTCATTTATTATTATATCAACAGACAGCTGTCCGTTTCTCTTAGTAAACTTTATATCTTCCACTTTTGCATAAATATAGCCCTTGCTGTAAAGCTTATCTGTAACCAATCTTTTTATTATTTTTTCATTTTTACTGTATAAAAGACTGCGGTTTATGCCAAATTCATCAGAAAACTTGTCTACAGGAAGACTGTTGTATATGAAATTAACCTTCGTATTGACAAATCTTTCGCCGTAATTCACATCAACAATAATCTCTTGTTCTTTAACAATAATTACAGCCTGTGGATTTATATATCCTTTATCAGTAAGAAGTTTTTCCAGCTCACCTTCCGTATATCTGACATAGAAGGAGCTAATCCCCTTTAAATTTCTGCTTATTTCACTACGTACTAACTTTTCAGTTTCATTATCCTCAATGCCTTCTATACGCAGGGAAAATTCTTTGCCTTTTTTTACGAAAACTATTAGTGAGACTCCCTGATGAAAATTTGGCAGTACAGACATTACAGAGGAGACCGGATTGTTAATATTCAGGAAAAAAGTGTATTTGTTATTTTTCGCATAACTGACATCTGTGGATACATTAAAATACCCTTTGCCCCGGAAATAGTTTTCAATCGTTTTTACGTAATTGTCTTCAAGTTCTTCATCAAAAATCTTTGGATTTAAAAAATTGAAAGACTCCGGATAATCTGCATTTTTCACATTGATATCCGTTACCAGAAAACGTTTGCCCTCTCTTACATGAAAAACAATATCACCATCGGTAATACTGACACTGACTTCTGCATTTCTGTAACCGTTGCGGACGTAATATTTTCGCACCTTTTCAGCTGAATTTTCAATAGTTTCAGCATATATAGGATCACCCTTTGCCAAACCTGAAGCTCCCTGGAGCGTATTGTCAAGAAATATAAGGTTCCCGTGGAAAACAACATTGTCAATCCGCTCGGGATTGCTTATTATCAGTTGATTTCTGTTAAAAGTAAAAAAATCGTATCCCAGGTAATTGAGCAGCTTTCCTGTTTTGGAGCGCCCGTTTTTTGAATAAAATTTCTTTATTTGCGCTTTTGTTCCATTATCAACATTACCCTGAATTTCAAGAGAAAAAATATTTGTTGAAAAAAGAAAACTAAAAACCGTTAAGAAGAGTAAAGCCCGCACCAGTACCTCCGTTAGGCGTAGTGTATACAAAAAGATTCAGCCAGTCCAGAAGTGTATACTCCCCTACAACACTGTTAAAACTTTCCTCGCCGGAGACCCCTATCATATATCTCAACCTTAATCTGTTTGAAAATCTTTTGCCTATAGCTAAATATTCCCTTTGTCCGCCCATAATGGCATTTCTATTGATATCCACATCAATTCCGCTGATGCCGACAACTTTTTCCGTAATGCCAACAATATCCTTCAGCAGCATGCCTCCAAGTATTCTTGAAAGCAGCTGTTTTTCTCCGATATTGGAGGTCGTATCCAGATAATCTGAAGACACCGCCGGGTCTGTACTCCTCACTTCCACCTCGTATTGTGGAAGAAACCCCTTGATTTTTAAACGCAAATCGCTGAAATTCTCTTCACCGGAAGCGTCAATAAAAAGAAACGGCGGGGAATTTTCCATAAACCTTATATAACCTTTTGTAACAGAAAAGCTGCCCTCACCCACTGTTATCTCTGAATTTACGGCATCAATTCTACCCGTTATATCAATCAGATTCTCTTTTTCCACATGGAGATCCAGAGCAAGTCCGCCGGAAATATATTTATTTTGCAGCTGAACGGGCTCGGCTGTTTGAATATCAATATTAAGCTCAAATGGGAACCCGCCCTTTCCCTTCTGACTTACAGAATCCGGAATCTGCTCATCATGACTGAAATAGGCTTGTTTAATTATAACATCCGCACGGACAAGTTTTTCTTTTCCGGAATAACTGCCTTCAATATCAAGGGTCCCTTTAAATCCATATTTTTCAACATAAAGATTGTTTGTTTTCAGATAAGCATTACCTTCCAATGGTTTATAATATTTGGGAATCTGAAAATTTCCTGTCAAAGCTGTATCAAGCTCATGGCCCCTGACCCGGCCGGTTGTAGAGTGATTATCAAAAACAATATCCGCATTAACGTTTCTCAGACGGAGTTCTGCAAAATCTGAGTATAATTTCCCATAAATTTCCGCATCTCCATACACCCCCGGATATCCTTCATACGGGTAAATAAATTTCAAACTGCCGGATGCATAAGCATCTTTAAGAAAAAAAGTTGACAAACTTGAATTGTCCAAATATACATCCCCGCTGAATTTATGCTTATCAGCAATGCCGTTCTTTATTTGAACATTTTTAATATATTTACTGTCAACTATGCCGGAAATTTTCTGGAATTTTTTATTTTCATAAATCATTGAAAAATTTGATATTTGTGTTTCATAGCGCTTGTAATCAACCGATAATCGGTCAGATTTTATCAAAAACTTTTCCAAATCAGAAGAGTTTACAAAAAACGAACCGTCAGGCTTTACTCCATTAAAATTGATTGTTTTCAAATCAATTTTTCCTTTTATTGACCTTTCAAGGGGATAGGCAGTGCCGGTAAAGCTAAATTGACTGCTTCGGGCATTTATGAAAATATTGTCAAAATGGCCGGTTGCCGAAACGGAAACATTATCAAAATACTCAGCAGGTTTTATTTTGAAATCAAGATTCACAGCAGGATCGCTTATGGCTCCATTTATAAAAAAACTTATATTTTTAAGCACAGGAAAATCTTTGTACTTGAATCTATCTAAAAGTATTCTCCCTTTAAGATAGTTCCTTTTAAAATTCAGAAATCCGACATTGACGATATTTTTGTCCTGAAGCTTTAAACTATCAATGTTCAATACACCGCTGCTGTATGAATAAGAAATATTATGTGACGGCAGCATTGCCGGCTCATTAAAATATGCTTCACCTTCAACTTCCGCCTGACCGTCTTTTACAAGGATATCTGCGTTTCCGGTTACCGGATTATCAAAATCAGAGTTTACTTTAAAATATGCAAGAATCATATTAAAGGGGACTGAAGATGCATGGATATTATAATTCTGCGTATTTTTTGAAATACTTCCTGCTACATTGACTTTCCCTTTTTTAAGCTTTCCGTTGGCAGTAAAATCCAGGTTATTGTTTGTGATATCTATTTTGCCGCTAACACTTTTTGTGGGAATATTATACAAAACTGAAGGGATAATATTTCTGTAAGTGCCTGTAAGATGCAGCGAGCCTGTACCGGCTGTCATCATCATATCAACTTTCAGATGATGTTTGAAATCCAGATGAACCTGTAAATCTTTGTTATTTACAACTTCACCGCTGAAATCCAGGCTCAATTTTTCATTCTCAAAAACCCCTGATCCTGATAACTGTGTTTTTCCTGCCTTCAGCCCGGCATGCTCAATCACTAATTTATTACTCAGGAGGTTCGCTCTGTAATTTATTTTGTATTGTTCATGGGAAGAAACGGTAAATTTCCCGGCGAATCTACTGAAATTCTGAGTGATTGAAGCGTTGCCGCCTCCCAGTTTTACCCTGTAATTTTTATTCTCAAACAAAACAGGCTGTTTTATAAAACGGTAGGTCAGCTTTGTATCAAAAGATTTAGGCATAAAACTGCCTTCGCAGCTTATTTGCATGCCATAAATGCTTAGTTTGCTGCTTTCAAAAAGAAGCTTCTCAAAAATATTCCCATACACATCAACAAAACCGCCAATTGTTAAATTATCCGCTCTTATATTGATTAATTCAGCTCTTGCGGACAATTTCCCCGAATCATATTTGCCCTTTACATTAAGCTTCCCCTCATCAAGTTTAGTAAAAATATTTAAAACTTCCGTATCGAAAGCCCCATCGAAAACCGCATAATTTTCCCCTTCGCTGAATTTACCGTTTTCAATATTTATATAAAAATCCTTGCCGTTCAGTTTCAAATGATCAACAATCAGCTCATTCTGCTCCAGCAAACGTGCTTTTACACTCCCTGTGAATGTCTGTTCCGCTCTGTCTGAGGATATCGAAGACTCCCTGAAATGTCCGCTGATTGCACCTGAGAAACCATCAAAGAACAGACTATTGGCATTTAAAGTAACTATTACCGGCTCAGATTCATATTTTACGGTTGTATCATATATACGAATAACTTTGAAAATATCGGGAATGACGCTTACTTCAACATCATTTATATCCCGGCCACTGCGATATCGAAAGCCGCCGTCAAAGACGGTTACCGAAAGGAAGCGACCTGAATTCACAAGCGATTTATAGTCAGCTTTCAAATCCATTTTACGGACACTCAGGTCGAATTTTTCAGAACTGACCTCCAGCCCTGATACAGTCAAGTAAAAAGGGAGAAAAACCGAAGGCATTTCTTCGATTGCAACGGAATAATTTTCAGGTAGAAAGTATGAAATAATCTTTTCAGGATAAATGGAAAGAAGAAGATTCAGCATCACCAGCAGCGAAGTGACTGAAAGGAATAAAATAAGAAAAGATCGTATTGTTTTGCGTAAAAACATTAACCCTTGCCATTGTACTTTTCTATATAACCGATTATCCCCTTATATATGCCCCGGGCTATATCGCGTCTGTAGTCAGAAGAGCGTATTTTATTAGCAAAGGTGCTGTTTGAGAGAAAACCGCATTCCACCAAAATTGAAGGCATCTTAGCTCCCACCAGTACGTAAAACGGTGCCTGCTTTACACCAAGACTTTTCTTCTTTATCTGAGCCACAACATCATCCTGCACAAACTGGGCAAGCATAAGAGATTCTTCAAGTTTGGAATTAAGCATAATATCTTTCAAAATACCCTGTAAGTCCGAAAGTGATTTTTCTGTAGCTTTATTTTCAAGAGCGGCCACTTTCAGGGCTTCTTCATCATTTGTAACGTTAAGAACATAGGTTTCAACACCCCGGGCTCTCCTGTTTCTCGCTGCATTCACGTGAATGGAAACAAATATATCAGCTTTTTTCCTGTTGGCAAAAGCAGTCCGTTCCTCCAGTGGTATAAACCGGTCAGTTTCCCTCGTCATAAAAACTTTCAAGTCGGTATTTTCTCTAATATAATTCCTGAGATACTTGCCTATATCCAGAACTATATTTTTCTCAAGCAACCCGTCATATACAGCCCCGGGATCTTTACCGCCATGCCCGGGATCTATGACAATAGTTTTAACTTTTAGTCCGAATACCCCGGCAAGTGTATCTGTGGATGGGTCATCCGGTACATTCCAGTTATTCTCAGCCTTTTTATTTACAAGTGTCCCGTCACTTACATCAATTACGATTCTTGACGGATTGCTCAGACTGAAAACGGTAAAATCCTCCACATTCTGGCTGTCAAGTACAACCCGTGTTACACCCTTTCTAAAAATCCCCCATCGTATAGCTTTCAGAAGACCGTCTTTAATCTTAATTTTTTCCTGAATATTGGAATTAACCCTGGTATCATATATATCCAGAAAAAGTCTCGGCGGTTTGTCATGCGATGGGTCTGCCTTAAGCCAGTGCTTCTCGAACTCAGCTTTTTCGGATAAATCAAGTACAACCCTTGTGTATTCCTTGCTGCTGAAGTGTCTGATATCTTCTATCAGGATATCTCCGGAACCAACTGTGGAGTTCACACTTTCAGCATCATCATTGCCGGTGTTTTTACTGCCGTTCACAACATTATCAAAAGCTTCCTCTTTGGGATTATTCTGAGTAAAATTCACATTGATTTCGTTATCATTCCCCAGCTTTTTTTCAATCTCGTCAAGCCGTCTTTCAGCCTCTTCTGCAGAATAGGAGCCGGGAAATTTTTCAATAGCTCTTCTGAGCATATATTTGGCAGAAATATAATCATTAAGTTCCGAATATATATATGCCGATTTTAAATACGAATCCGCAGCCCATTTCGAATCATAATTTGCACCGAGAAGTCTGTAATATTTAAGGGCATTCTTCAGATCATATTTTTTGTCAAATCTCCAGTAACTTTTCAGATAGGTTTTACCGCAAAGGTATAAAGAATCATCAGCAAGCCAGTATTTGGGATCACGGCTGTATATACTGTAAAATTTGTTGGCAACCCTGTCATATGCACTGTGAGAAACATTTTTTGATTTTTCCAGCGCAGCCAGTTCATCTTTTGCTGCAAAATATTCAGATTTCAATGATGCTGCACTCTGTGCAGCCAGAGATAAGATGAATACAGTAATTAAAAATAACGCCTTAGTCCTGGAGTACCACATTATGCTCCACTTTACTCCTTAAATATTTGCCTGTATAAGACTCTTCACATTTCACACATTCCTCTGGAGTCCCTGTAAAAACAACTTCTCCCCCTCGGTCTCCACCTTCCGGGCCTAAATCAATAATGTAATCCGCACATTTTATAACATCCAGATTATGTTCTATAACTATAACTGTATTTCCCGTTTTTGTCAGCCTTTCAAATATATTTATTAATTTTTTTATATCTTCAAAGTGCAAACCTGTTGTGGGTTCGTCAAAAATATAAAGAGTTTTCCCTGTTGACCTTTTCATCAGTTCTCTAGAAAGCTTTATCCTCTGTGCTTCTCCGCCGGATAATGTTGTTGCAGGCTGACCAAGTTTTATATAACCCAGCCCCACATCCCTTAAGACCTGCAGCTTATTCTTAAGTTTAGGGATATTTTCAAAAAATTCAAAAGCCTGATTTACGGTCATATCAAGCACATCTGCAATATTTTTCCCCTTATACTTTATATCAAGGGTATCTCTGTTATAACGTTTGCCCTGGCAGACATCACATTTTACGTACATGTCGGGAAGAAAATGCATCTCAATTTTAATATAACCCTCTCCGCTGCAATTCTCGCACCTTCCGCCTTTGATATTAAAACTGAATCTCCCCGGTTTAAATCCTCTGATTTTTGAATCCGGTGTCTGGGCAAAAATATCCCTGATGTCTGTAAAGATTCCGGTGTATGTAACAGGATTTGAACGGGGCGTCCTGCCAATGGGGGATTGGTCAATATCAATAACTTTATCTATATTTTCATACCCCTTTAATCCGTCATGATCCCCGGGTTTTATCGGTGAGGATAGTATCCTGCGTTTAAGGGAAGGATACAAAATGTCCATAATAAGCGTTGATTTGCCTGAGCCGCTTACACCGGTGACACATGTAAACAGCCCCAGAGGTATGGAAACATCTACATTTTTCATATTATGCTGTCTTGCGCCGAGTATTTTGATAAAACCGGATTGGGGAGATTTTCTCTTTTCCGGCAGTGCAATTTCGTTTCTGCCGTATAAATAATCTCCTGTAAGGCTTGTTTTACAGTCTTTCAACTCTTCCGGAGAACCGGTGAAAACCACCTCCCCGCCATGCCTTCCGGCACCGGGGCCCATATCCACAACATAGTCGGACTTTAATATCGTATCTTCATCATGCTCCACCACCAAAACAGAATTGCCGATGTCCCTCAAATCCTTTAATGTGGAAATAAGCATATCGTTATCCCTTTGGTGCAAACCGATACTCGGCTCATCCAGAACATACATAACACCTGTTAGTCCGGAACCCACCTGAGTGGCCAGTCTTATTCTCTGAGCCTCTCCCCCGCTCAGGGTGGATGCTTTCCTGTCGAGAGTTATATAATCCAGTCCTACACTGAGAAGAAACCTGAGTCTTCTGCCGATTTCCCGTATTATCTTTTCGGCAACTTCCTTTTTAAAACCTTCAAATCTGGTGGAGGATATAAATTCCAAGGCATGAGATATATTGAGTGTGGAGATTTCATAAATATTTTTTCCTCCGATTTTTACCGAAAGGCTCTCCTTTCTCAGTCTTGTGCCACCGCACTCGTCACAGGGCATCTTGGACATAAATGTTTTTGCATATTCAACATCTGAAGGTCTGTTTGAATAAAGCTTTTCCCTGAGATATCCCACCACACCGTTAAATTTTTTGTCATAAAATATCTTTTTATCCCCTTTAAACGTAAACAAACGCAGGGGCTCTTTGGTTCCGTATAAAATTATATCAATATGTTCCTTTTTAAGCTTCTTGAACGGAACGTTCAAATCAATGCCGTACTTTTCAGCCAGCGCATTGAGTGTATTGTAATAATGGAAATTATCAAATTTTTCCCACGGTTTAATAGCACCGTTTCTTATGCTGATGTTCTGATCAGGAACCAAAGAGTCCAGGTCAAAAATCATTTTTTCGCCGAGACCGTCACATGCCGGGCAGGCACCGAATGGATTGTTAAAAGAAAAACTCCTGGGCTCGATTTCAGCTATACTTACATTGCAGTCCGGACAGGCAAAATGCTCGCTGAAGAGATGCTTAGCTCCCTCAACATCCACTTCTAAAAGACCGTCGGACAATCTGAGCGCCGTTTCTACGGAGTCGGTAACCCGCCGCAGGATATCCTCTTTTATCTTCACTCTGTCCACAACGACACTAATCGAATGCTTTACATTCTTATCAAGATATATTTCCTCTTCCAGCCGATGCAGTTCTCCATCGACAAACGCCCTCACATAACCGCTTTTAAGAAGTTTTGAAAGGAGCTGTTTGTACTCTCCTTTCCGACCCAGGACAACGGGTGATAATATCTGCACTTTTGACTTTTCCGGCAGCCCCATAATAAAATCTACAATCTGCTGAACCGTGTAATTCTGAATTCTCTCCCCGCAGGAAGGACAGTAAACTTCCCCTGCTCTGGCAAAAAGTAAACGCAGATAATCGTAAATCTCCGTAATTGTCCCGACAGTGGATCTGGGGTTTTTGCTTATGGATTTCTGCTCAATGCTGATAGCAGGTGACAAAAATTCTATGGAATCCACATCGGGCTTTTCCATAAGTTCCAGAAACTGCCTTGCATATGCGGAAAGGGATTCCACATAACGCCTCTGACCCTCAGCATAAAGGGTGTCAAAAGCAAGTGTGGACTTACCGGAACCGCTCACGCCTGTAATAACGACCATCTGGTCTTTGGGAATTTCCAAAGAGATGTTCTTAAGATTATGCTCTCTTGCCCCTTTAATGATTATATGTTTATTCATTTTACCCCTTAACAGCTCCTCTTTTATTATAACTGTTGAAACTCAATCCGGACATAGGCCGGATTGTATCAATGTACTCCATCGCGCATATATACTTAACATTAGCTTGATCTGCAAAATTGTCAATTTTATCAAACAATTTTTTCAATCAAATACCTTGATTATATTGTACTCCATGTCCCTCTGAGCCGGCACAAAACCGGCCTCTCTTATGTTATGCAGAATTGAGTCTATACTCATCGAGTATGTTGCACCGCATGCCGCCACAACATTTTCCTCTATCATAAGACTGCCAAAATCATTACCGCCGAAAAACAAGCCGGTTTGCCCTATCTTTTCACCCTGGGTAACCCAGGAAACCTGTATGTTACTAACATTATCCAGAAAAATCCTGCTTAGTGCCAAAACTTTCAAATAGTCGACAGCAGTTGAGTGTTCTTCATCCAGCTCCGTATTATCAGGCTGCAAAGGCCACGGAATAAAGGCGGTGAAACCGCCTGTTTCATCCTGCAGCTCTCTGATTTTTGAAAGGTGCTCAAGAATATTATCAACCGAATCACTTTTCTTAAACATCATTGTGGCAGAAGTCCTGAGTCCTGCTGAATGTGCTTTACGCATAATATCAAGCCACTGTTTCGAATTGATTTTATTCGGGCTTATCCGGGAGCGCTCAGTATCCACAAGAAGCTCCGCCCCGCCTCCCGGCATAGAATCGAGACCGGCAGCTTTTAATCGGGTAAATGTTTCTTCAATGGTAAGACTGCTCAGTTTTGCAATATGATCGATTTCAGGCGGAGAAAACCCGTGAATCCAGATATCAAAATTTTTCTTAATAAATCCCAGCAGTTCTTCGTAGTATTGAATATCAAGGCCGGGATGAAGTCCTCCCTGCAGAAGTATCTGTGTGCCGTCCAGAGCCGTGGTTTCTTCTATCTTTTTGGCGAGCTCATCCTGATCAATCAGATACGCGCCGTTTTCCTGTTTGTCTTTGTAAAATCCGCAGAATTTGCACTTGCATGTACAAATGTTAGTATAGTTAATATTTCTGTCTACCACAAAAGTTACATAATTGCCCGGATGCAGATGTTTCTTTTTTTCATTGGCAAGTCTGCCCAATTGAAGTATATCATTTCTTTCAAAAAGCCTTTTGGCTTCCTCTGCTGTAATCCTATCCAAACAAACCTCCGGTTAACCTATACAAAACTTGAGTTCAGTAAATAAATGTCGTTAAAAATTTACAGAAAGGAAAAAATAATCCATTTTCCCGCATAAAAAAATCTCGGTCTTCTCAAACATATTCCAGCCGGCGCAAACTTCTAACGTACACAGGATTATTATATTGTTTTTTATCCGTAATTAAAGTAAAAATTTACCTGAATCGTAATAATTATTAATCAGGGCAAATTTGGTGAGACCCCAAAATGTACGCAGAAAAAACCGTGATGCATTATTAGGGAAGTGGTGAATGTTAAACATTAACTCCGTAGCCGCCGGCTACTTTCATATATTGAGTACGCTCCAGAGCCCGGCGGTTTTCCAAACTCTTCACCATTTTACCGCGGATATCATCAAGAGAAGAATATCCGTTTTCATCCAGATAACGCTCTATTCCGGAAGCAATTTCCTGAAGGACTTTCTCCCCCTTTGTATACATGGCTGAAGCCACCTGTAACGTTTTAGCACCGGAGAGAATATGCTGAATAGCAGCATCCGCCGAATGGATACCCGTAGTGGCGGAGATATCAAGTTTTGTTTGTGGTGAAATTGTTCCCACCCATCTTAGTGCACTGTATGTTTCAGCTTCGGTGCTGAAAAATTCCACCGGTTTAAATTCAAGTTTTTCTATATCAATCCCGAGTCTGTAAAACCTGTTAAACATTACAACTGCGTCTGCCCCGCTTTTTTCAATCTCTGAAACAATACCGGGGATATTTGTAAAATACTGTCCTATTTTAGCGGCAACGGGTATCCCAACGACTTTTTTCACATTCGAAACTATTTGTGAATATTTCTTTTCTATTTCTGAAGGTTTTTCATCCTTATCAAATGGCAGGTAAGCTATATTGAGCTCAAGAGCATCGGCTCCGGCACTTTCCACTTCAGATGCAAAGTCAGTCCACCATTTGCCGCCCAGGCAATTGACACTTGCAATCACGGGAATGTCCACTTCCGCTTTGGCCTTTTCTATGAGTTTCAAATAGTTGCTTGTGCCGTACATAACAAAGGCATCCGAAATTTCATAGGCATATGCTTCCGGGTGATAGTCATCGCCGTAATCCTCATCATGTCTCAGCTCCTCTTCAAAAAGCGATTTAATCACCACAGCCGACGCTCCGGCTGATGCAAGTTTTCTAATCCCCTCAATGGATTTGCTCAGGGATGATGCCCCGGCAATTACAGGATGTTTCAGGTTAAGTCCCATATATTTTACTGACAAATCGGCCATATTTTCCTCCCGGATATTCAGTCCTTTATAATTACTTCCCTGGGTTTGGATGTACCGTCGCTCGGCGTAATCACCCCTTCTTTTTCCATAATTTCTATTATACGTGCAGCCCTGTTATAACCAATCCTCAAATATCTCTGAACCATCGATATGGATGCCGTACCTTTTTTCTGAATAAGATCAAGAGCTTCATAATACTTCTCATCCTTCTCCGTTTCATCGACACCACCGGCATCAGAGTCCTCTTCTTTTACCAGATCCATATTATATTCCGGAGTTCCCAGTTTTTTCAGGTAAGTCACAATATTGTTAACTTCCCATTCACTTACAAAACAGCCGTGAATGCGAACGGGATCGCTGTGCCCCGGCGGGATGAAAAGACTGTCACCTTTACCGAGAAGTGTTTCAGCACCGTTTTGATCCAGAATCGTTCTTGAGTCCGTTTTTGAAGAAACACGAAAAGAAAGCCGTGCGGGCATATTGGCTTTAATTATCCCGGTAATCACATTAACGGAAGGCCTCTGGGTGGCCAGTATCAGGTGAATTCCAACAGCTCTTGCCATTTGGGCAATCCTCATGATGGATTGCTCAACCTCTTTACCGGCAACAATCATTAAATCGGCAAACTCATCGACCACGACAACGAGATAAGGCATCTTTTCCATCTCAGAACTTTTCGAAGCTTTTTCATTATAGGAATCTATATTCCTGACTCTGTTATCAGCCAAAAGGGTATACCTGTTTTCCATCTCCTCCACAACATTCTTCAACACATTTGAGGCTTTCCTGGGATCGGTAACCACTGGTGCCGCCAAATGCGGGATATCTTCATATACACTCAACTCAACCATTTTAGGATCCACCATTACGAATTTTACATTCTCAGGGGAAGATTTATAAATTATCGAACATATTATCGTATTCACGGAAACAGATTTCCCGCTTCCCGTAGTGCCTGCTATCAGCAAATGGGGCATTTTTGTAAGATCGGTGATATACGGTTTGCCTGCAATATCTTTTCCGAGAATTATGGTAAGCTGTGATTCCGGCTTTGCAAAATCTTTCGTGTTTATCAGCTCCCTGAGAGAAACTGCGGCTCTCCTTTTGTTCGGCAGTTCAATCCCCACAACCGACTTACCTGGTATCGGTGCTATTATGCGCACACTTACCGCACTCATGGCCAAAGCCAGATCATTCTCAAGATTGGATATCTTATTTACCTTTACCCCCGGGGCAGGCTCAAATTCATAGAGAGTAACAACAGGACCGGGCTTTATTTCCCTGATATGTCCGTTAACACCGAAATCATGAAGTTTTTCTTCCAGAATCTTACCCTTTTGCCTCAATTCTGCCTCGGATTCCGCAAAACTGATTTTTTCAGATTCTTCCAGCAAATTTAAAGGTATACTGTATCTTGCTTTTTTCACATTCTCAGGCTCAAATGTATCCGAAACCTTTACGTCTTCATCTTCGGATTCAGCATCAGCAGCAGGTGTTTTTTGAGATTTATCCGCTTTCTTATTGTTCTTTTTCGATGATTTTTTTGAAGGTCGTTCTTTTGTAGTTTTTGGGGTTTTTGATTTTTTAAGATTGAATTTAATATGCGGTTTCATCTGCCTTATATTAAAATTTGTAAAATTAATCCTTACAAAAAGAAAAACAGAAGAGAGTACCACAAATAAAGAGAGTATTATTCCGCCGATGTCCCCGATCAGTGAAGCAAGGAAATCTCTGGAAACAAGGCCTATGACGCCCCCTCCGTATTTCAGGTGAAAATAAAAATCATCAACACCTGTAAAGCCGGTAAAAAGGCTCATACCTGCCAAAATAAGAAAAAACAGCAGGGCATTGAGGTATATAATGCCTTTGCTGTGCTTACCCTTTTTTACGAAATAGATATTAAAGGTCAGAAATAAAAACATTAAAGGCAGAAAAAGTGAGGACCATCCGAAAATAGTACCGAAAAAATCAGCGGAATAGGCTCCGAGCTTGCCGAAATAATTGTGCACTTCCGATTTGTAGTCGGTAAAAACAATATTGGAAAATGAAGGATCATCGGGGGAATAGGAATAAATGGATAAGGCAAGAAATATACTGATAAACAAAAAAATCAGAAAAAGAACATCATAAGTCTTTTCATTATAATTTTTCTCTACAGCCATATTATTGTTATAATCCCGAGAATTAAACAGTAAATTGCAAAATAGGCCAGTCTGGCCTTTTTAACAAGCTTCATCATCAGAAAGATAGCAAACAAACCGCTGAAAAAAGCAGCCACCATCGCCGTTAAGTAAGGAAATATCATCAGCGAATCCAGTGAATTCAAATGTTTTGCCTGAAGAATTGTGGCACCGAAAACAGCGGGCAGAGCCATAATAAATGAAAATTCTGCTGCCTCTTGTCTTTTGATATTCAGAAACAGCGCCACTGCAATGGTTGAGCCCGACCGTGAAATTCCCGGAATAACGGCAATACCCTGCATAATACCCACCAGCAGCGACTTGGGAGTGTTTATATCCCCTCTGGCGGTAACCCTGTCTGAAAATACAAGGAGAAGAGACGTAAAAATAAGAGCATAACCCACATAAGTGGTTGAGGAAAAAAGTACTTCTGAAATTCTTTCAAGATACAAACCGATTATTGCAGTGGGAATCGAAGCGACAATAACCCCCCACAGCATATTTCTGTTTTCAAAATAAGTGACACGGTATTTAAGAACAACAAAACCTATCAATGCCTTTAAAAGCTTAAATATTTTTTTGCGAAAATAAATAAGAACGGCACAAAATGTTGCGAAATGAACCAAAACATCAAACAGAAGCCCCGGCTGCTGAAAATCTTTAATAAGAGACTGTGCTATCACAAGGTGCCCCGAACTGCTCACCGGCAGAAACTCGGTCAAACCCTGCAGGACCCCCAACATAATATACTGGATCAGTTCCATTTTTCCCCCCGGATAAAAACCTTAATAACCGGCCTTCTGTCCATATTCTTTTTGAAAAATGTCTTGGTAAGTTTCATTGCCATTTCGGCAAGTTTGTTTTTATCATCTTTTATAACATCATTCAATAATATTAGATTCTCGCTCAAAAACTTTCTTAGCCTGAAAAAGGAATTATTACTGAGAACAAAACCGGTAGTATCTATATGAACCTTTTCATCAACAGAATAAGCGTTAATTATCACAACACCGTCCCTTGCCATTTGCCGTCTTTCTTTCAGCTGCTCTTCACTGAAAAGAAAATCTCCCCTCGTATCCACATACCGCTTTTCAATCTCAACCTCTTCGGTAAAAACATTTTTTTTGTCATCACTGAAAACCAGCTTTTCTCCTGTAATTGCAAATATACATTCTTCTGCAAGATTATCTTCCATTACCATTTTGCACACCGCCTTTTGATGACGGAATTCTCCGTGTACAGGGATAACCTTTTTCGGTCTTACAAGTGAGATAAATTCCTTTATATCTTCTCTTCCTGCATGTCCTGACGCATGGATCCCTCCTTCATCCATATCCACAACATATCCTCCGTAAAAAGCAACCTGGTTCATAAGAGCGTTCAGATTTTTCTCATTGCCCGGTATCACTCTGGAAGAAATAACAACCGTATCACCTTCCTGAATCTGCAATTTTTTCCGCTCCCTGGAAACAATTTTAAAAAGACTGCTTCCAGCTTCCCCCTGGCAGCCGGATACAATGTAGCAGATTCTGTCATCAGGAAGATCCTTTGCCTCAGACAGCTTAACCACTGTATCTTCAGGAAAAGGCAGATACCCGGCTTCATTCCCGAGAAGTGTATTTTTTAAAATCGATCGCCCCTCAAAGACAACTTTTCTGTCGAGCTGCCTGCAAACTTCCAGTACCTGTTTTATTCTGTCGATATTGGATGAGAATGTAGTAAAAAATATCCTTGCTTTTATTCCGCGGAAAATCTCAAGCAGGTTATTCTTTAAACTGCTTTCTGACACAGTTTTCCCTTTTTCAAATACATTTGTGGAATCTATTAAAACAGCATCTATACCTTTACTGCCGATTTTTTTATAAAGCTTTCTGTTAAAAGGCTCACCGCTTACCGGAGTATCATCTATTTTAAAATCTGAGCAGTGCAGAAAGGAAAAATCATTTGAACTGAGAAGTACACTGTACGTTTCCGGAATGGAATGATTGACAGGGTTAAAGCTGACAGTAAAATCACCGACTTTGAAAGAATCCCCCGGCGTAATTGCATTTAAATCACCTTTAATTTTATGCTCACCGAGCTTTGCCTTTAAAAACTTAAGTGTCAATTCCCCGCTGTAAACAGGTATATTAAAGTCTTTAAGCAGGTAAGGTACACCGCCTATATGATCCTCGTGTCCGTGGGAAAGCAGGAGGGCTTTCAGTTTTTCTCTTTTTTTGTAAAGATATCTGAAATCCGGAATGATATAATCCACCCCCGGACAGGAATAATCGGCGAACATAACACCACAGTCCACTATGAGTGCTGTATCTGAGGACTCGTACAAATACATATTCATGCCGATAACCCCGGCTCCGCCCAAAAAAGTTACATCAAAAGACATTACAGTTTCCCCGACTTGAAAATTCCGATGGCCAGTCCCAATCCGAGAAAGGAAGCGATAACAAAACCGAAGAGCCCGAGAAACGGAATATCCAGTATTTTGGGACCAACATCCGCCAGGATAAAAAGGGAAGATGACAAAACAATCGCGGCAATAATAATACTGAAGGAAAGTCTGTTTGCCGACCTGTCCATTTCCCTGGACATAACATCCAGATTTCTGTGTATAAAATTAATACTCAGGTCGTCTTCTTTAAGTTTGTCCACAAGAATTTTATAGTCCTTGGGCGCCCTTCTCAAAACATCGCTGTAATTTGAGGAGATTTCCCTGAAGTCATTGAACAGATATGAGGGGCTGTATTTTTTCAGCAGAATCTTTTTCGCATACGGTTCGGCAAAATTCAGAAAATTAAAGTCCGGATTAAGTTTTCGTCCTGTGGATTCGAGAAATGAAAACGTTTTAAAAATTAAAAGATAATCGATAGGAAATTTAAAATAATGTTTTCTGCCGATATCTATTATATCATTTAACAGCAGCACAACGTCTACATTGCCAATATTCTGACCGTAAACAGGAAGTATAACGTCCATCATATCCCTTTGGATTTTTCTCAAGTCGGCGTCTCTGTCGATAAGCCCGAATGAAACCATCTCCTCTATAATGGATTCAATATCGAAATTGATAAGACCAAGGAAAACAGCACTCAGGTGCTCAAGAAGCTTCCTGTCAACTTTTCCTATTATACCGAAATCAAGAATTGCAGTCTCACCTTTGTCCGTTACCAGAAAATTCCCCGGGTGCGGATCGGCATGAAAGAACCCGAATTCAAAAACCTGTTTCAGGTAAAAATCAACGCCTGTTTCCGACAGTTTGACCATATCAATATCTTTCTCTTCAAGCTCCTTAATATTGTCAATAGGTATACCTTTGACAAATTCCATGGTAAGTACATCCATATCCGTATATTCCCACATAACCTGTGGAATAAGGATATTGTCATTTTTTGAAAAATAGTCTCTGAATTTCTCCATATAATTGGCTTCAAGTACAAAATTCAGTTCTTTATTCAGCTGATCGGCAAATTCCTGTGTAACTTCGAGAAGCTGTATGTTTTTTGCCTCTTGATTGTATTTTTCTGCCACACCTGCCAAAAATATAAGAATAGCCAGGTCGTGCTCTATCTTCGTTTCTATTCCGGGTCTTTTTACCTTTACAGCCACTTCGGTGCCGTCGTGGAGAACACCTTTGTGCACCTGTGCTATTGAAGCAGAGGCGACGGGTTCTCTGGAAAATTCCTTAAACATAGACGAAAGTTTTTTACCTAAGTTTGATTCAACTTGCCTGACAGCTTCACTGTACTTGAACGGCAGTACTTCATCCTGCAGCTTTTCCAGTTCTTTGGTAAACTTCTCAGGGAAAATATCCCCTCTTGTACTGAGAAATTGCCCCACTTTTACAAAAGTGGGCCCCAGGCTTTCCAGCAGTTTTCTGAAACGTACCTCTTCCGGCAGTTTTTCAATATCTTTAGCTTTGCCCAGAGTAACTATTTTTTTCCCGTAACCTATTAAAGATGACAGGTTGGTTTCATCCAGAAAACGTCCGAAACCGTAATAAACCACCTGGGAAAATATCTCCCTCACTCTACCAAGATTTCTGAAGGTCTTTTTTATTGTCCACATATGTCTAATCTCTTTTATTATTTTACTGATGGCTATATTGAAAAGTTATCATGTTTTTCTCTTTTGAACAACAGAACTTTTAACAGGCATCCTATCTATCTCCCTACTTCACTACTTCACCACTTCACTCTCTCCCCCCTCACTCTCTCACCAACAAATATAAGAGTGGCAAAAAAGATAAAATTTGCATTTTTTCCTTTCAGAGGCTAATCTTATTAGGTAGGCAGAGGTTGTGATACCTCACTTTTTTTGTACAGGGCTTTACCAAACGAATGGAGATAATAATGAGCATTAGAAAACATAAAGAGCTGCTTATAATCGCGATACTGTCTGTGTTCTATATTTTTTTCCATATTATTGCTGAGCCTGCAAGCAAGGGAACCCTGGAAGATATAAAAGAAAAAGGCAAAATAACCGTTATCATGACCAACAATGCTAATGTTTATTACAGTTACCGGGATGAATATATGGGTTTTGAATACGACCTTGTAAAAAAGTTCGCAGAGTTTCTCGGGGTAAAATTAGACGTTATAACACCCGGGTGGGACGAAATGTTCCAGGCACTCAATTCTGGTGAAGGAGACATGATTGCAGCGGGAGTCACCATAACAAAGCCAAGAAAAAAGCTGGCCGATTTTTCAGAAGGATATCTGGAAGTACAGCAGCAGGTCATTATTCATAAAAACAATGACTCCATTGACAAAATCAAAGATTTAAAAGGCAAAAAGATTCACATACGACCTCAGACATCGTACGAACAGCGCCTTGAAGAATTAAAAAGCAATGGTCTTAATATTGATATCGTATTTCATGAAAATATGCCTACAGAGGAACTTATCCGTATGGTAGCTGAAAAAGAAATAGAAGTAACTGTAGCTGATTCAAACATTGCAAGACTTAATCAACGCTATTATCCCGATATCAGGATAGCTTTTCCCATATCTGAGTCCCAGCAGTTAGGCTGGGCGGTGAGAAACAACAGCGACAAACTGCGGGAAAAAATCAATGAATTTTTTCATAAAATAGAAAAAAACGGGACATTCAGTCAGATTTATGAGCGTTATTACAGGAATGTTTCTATATTTGATTACGTGGATATCAAAACATTTCACAGAAGATTGAAAACAAGGCTTCCCAAATACAAAGATATTATCAAAAAAGCTGCGGAAAAACACGGATTCGACTGGCGTCTGATTGCAGCAATGGTTTATCAGGAATCCCACTTCAATCCCTATGCCAGAAGTTATACAGGTGTGCGGGGCTTGATGCAGGTTACACAAAGAACTGCCCGAGAGATGGGAATTAACAACAGGATGAAACCGGCACAAAGTGTGAAAGCCGGAGTAGGATATCTGGCAAAAATATATCATCGCTTTGATGAAATTAAGGACCCGGAAACAAAAATGCTGTTTGCACTTGCCAGCTACAATGTTGGTTACGGTCACGTAAGAGATGCCCAGGATATATGCAGGAAAAAAGGGTGGGGCCCTGAGAAATGGTCATCCCTGAAAAAAGCTCTGCCGCTTTTAAGAGAGAGAAAATATTACAAAAATACAACGTATGGATATGCACGGGGAACAGAGCCGGTAAGATATGTCAGACGTATTATGAGTTATTACGATATTATCAAACAAAAAGCCCACGAATAACTTCACCTTCAAAAACATCCCCATCACCCATCACGCTTTACGCATCACTCATCGCGGTATTTTTTCCCTTTATTTTTAAGTTAATTTGACATATATAAGCCGTCTTATGTCACAATCTCAAACTGAACTTAAATACAGCAGAATTTTTGTCTTCTGGTACCCGCTGGCACTGACCTGGATAATGATGTCCATCGAAGGTCCTTTTCTGGCTGCAGTTATAGCAAGAATGGGCGAAGTAAAGCTCAACCTTGCTGCATACGGGATTGCTTACTCTTTCGGTCTCGTTGTTGAGGCACCGATAATTATGCTGATGAGCGCTTCCACAACATTGGTTAAAAATGAATTCACATACAGCAAACTCAAAAATTTTACTATCTATATCAATTTATTTGTCACACTTTTCATTGTCATCCTTATCATTCCTCCTGTTTTTGATTTTGTGGCTTATAAAATTCTTCAAATCCCTGATAAAATAGCTGAAATTACCCATCTTGCCACCGTTTTTCTGATTCCCTGGCCTGCTGCCATCGGATTCAGAAGGTTTTATCAGGGCATCCTGATACGGTCGGGATTAACAAGGGTTGTAGCTTATACAACGGTTTTCAGGCTCGTTTTCATGGGCATTACCGCAATCACTCTCTTTAATATCACAAACCTTAAGGGAGCTTATGTCGGGACAATTGCTCTAAGTACAGGTGTAATAGCTGAAGCTTTGGCAGCCTATTTTCTTGCACAAAGCTCTATATCCGAAGTTAGACTGAACGATAACACCATAGACAACGACCTCACATACAATAAAATTACAAAATTTTATGTACCCCTTGCACTTACACCTTTCATAGCACTTTCCGCCCAGCCAATAGTAACACTTTTTCTGGCAAAGAGCGTCCGCCCTATTGACTCACTTGCGGTAATGCCTGTGGTTCATTCCCTTACATTTATTTTCAGAAGTATGGGGCTCTCATATCAGGAAGTAGCCATAACCTTTCTGAATGAGAATGCTAAAGCATATTACAAAAAAGTACGCAATTTTGCATTTATGATTGCCTTTGGCTCAACATCGGCAGTTTTTCTGCTAACCGCAACCCCACTTGCTGACCTCTGGTTTATAAAAGTTTCCGCACTCACACCCGATTTGGCAGATTTCGCAATAATTCCCGCAATGATAATGTCTCTTTTGCCTGCTCTGACAGTGTTTATATCTTTTGAAAGATCTGTACTAGTCAAGGATAAAATAACCACCCCCATTTCTGTGGCGACACTGATCGAGGTTATGGTTATTATAACTTCTCTTTTTTGCTTTATCAGTTTTTCAGCAATCCCCGGTGCCATTGTCGCCGCCATCTCTTTCGTTATAGGCAGACTTTTTTCCAATACCTTCCTTTATCCGATTATGAATAAATCAATAAACAGACTGATTGCCTGAATGGGACTTTTGAATAATTTTTTCTTATAAATTTTACCACCCCTTAATTCCCTCTTAACTCTTTGATAGGAGAGGAGATAAAACTCCTCCCCTAATTTAGGGGAGGTTGGGTGGGGTACTTATTCAAAAGTATAGAATTAAGCAATAAAACCCTTTAAGCATGTGAAAAATTGTATTAATTTAGTTGTAAAAGAATTCCGGCAGGAGGGCGATAATGGAAAGAAAACCTGTTATACTTTTAACCGGGGCAACAGACGGCATCGGCAAACAAACGGCTAAAGAACTGGCTGAAAAAGATTATACACTGATAATTCACGGAAGAAACACCGGAAAGGTTCAGGATACAGTTATAGAGCTGGAAAATATTAATAAAAACAGTGAATTTTACGGTTTTGTTGCAGACTATGCAAATCTAAGTGATGTGAACAAATTTGCCGAAGAGGTTAAAAAGCAGTTCAAAAAGCTGGATATTTTAATAAATAATGCGGGCATATACTCAAGTGAATATAAAAAATCCGCAGATGGATATGAAATAACATACCAGGTCAACCACCTGGCACCCGTTCTGCTCACATTAAAACTTCTTGAAAATATAAAGCACAGCCAAAAGAAGAAAATTGTAAATGTCGCTTCGATGGCTCACGCTTCTGACATTGATCTTGAAGAAGTCAAAAAAGGTGGAGAGCACGCCGGTTACGAAGCTTATTCAATGTCCAAATTATGCAACATTCTGTTTACCAAAAAACTTGCGGCTATTACCCGCCCCGACGGAATTACAGTCAACTGCCTGCATCCCGGCGTAATAAATACAAAAATACTTAAAGAAGGATGGGGTGCTTTCGGAGCCGATGTTAAAAAAGGTGCAAACAATATCCTCTATGCAGTGGAATCGGAAGAGTCTGAACAGGTTTCCGGTGCATATTTTATGGATAAAAAAGCCATAGCACCGGCACAGATTGCTTTTGATGAAAAAGTTCAGGATGAGCTGTGGAAAATAAACCTGGATCAGTTAAAAAGTTTTCTGTAAAGGGTAAAAAATGATAACTAAAGAAACGACAATTGAAGATTTGGTGGAGATAAAGGATGAAGCCGTCCAGTATCTAAAAAATAAGGGGATAAGGTGCATTTTGTGCGGTGAGCCGATATGGGGTACTATAGAGGAAGCTGCAAAAGAAAAAGGATTCTCCGACGAAGAAATATCAGAAATCGTTATAGAGTTGAACAACCTGAAATAATTTACTTAAGCGAGTCTATGGCCTTTTTATAGTCATCTGATCCAAATATATAACTTCCTGCAACTGCAACATTACAACCGGCTTCTTCCAGCATATTTATGTTCTTGCCACTTAACCCGCCGTCCACCTGGATAAGCAGTTCAGGATTAGCTTTATCCGCTAAACCCCGAAGCTTCTTTATTTTATCTACCGAGGTTTCGATAAATTTCTGACCGCCGAAACCGGGGTTAACACTCATTATCAGAACCATATCAATATACGGCAAAATTTCTTCCAGCACACTAACAGGAGTACCCGGGTTGATTGATACACCGGCTTTACAGCCAAGGCTTTTAATCAATGTAATGAGTCTGTGGATATGAACCGTTGCCTCCTGATGCACTGTGATAAAATCTGCACCGGCATTTGCAAATTCCTTCACAAACTTTTCCGGGTTTTCTATCATAAGATGCACATCAAAAATTTTATCTGAATACTTTCTCAGCGATTTGACAACCATAGGGCCGATAGTAATATTAGGAACAAAATGACCGTCCATCACATCAAAATGAATCCAGTCAGCGCCTGCATTATCAACTGCTTCAACCTCTTTCTGAAGATTGGCAAAATCGGCACTTAAAAGAGAAGGAGCAACCAGCATAAACAAACCTCCGGTTTTTGTTTGAAAACTTTGAACAATTGAACCGTTATAAGCTTTACCCCCTTAGCCATCCAAACTCTTTAGTATTAAGTGAGTTCAGTTTCTCTCCTCCTATCAAAGAGTTAGGAGGGGATTAAGGGGTGGTAAAATTTATAAAAATACATTATCCAAAAATCTCGCGTTTTGATTATTTAGACAGAATCTGGCGATTTGTCAATTAAACAAATTTTGGCAACCTTTCAAAATTATACATCCGAGGCCTTTGAGTAAGCATTCCGCTTAACCGCACTTAATGCGTTAAGTGCGCAGTTAGGAAGGGCGCAAAGAGTGGTAAAATTTATAAGAATACATTCTTCAAATGTCTCAAAAAATGAAAAAACACAAAGAAATGTCACCTCGACCGCAGCGGAGAGGTCTGGGTCTGCATAAGCAGAAACGCAAATATATTTGATTTAGTAAAAAAATACCCCCTCTCGGTCTCCCTATAAATTAATGGGAGAAATCAGTTCCTTCCCCTATCTTAGGGGAAGGCTAAGATGGGGTAAGCAGATATGCAGATATTGTCATAGCTCTAAAAAATGGGAGGACGCCAAGATTTCTATGTTTATATGCTAATAATTTATTCGTTTAAGCTTATTCAAAAAAATGGAGGGTGCCAAAACAAATTCTCGTTTGTCTTGATGAATTTTTTAATATATGTATATTCATATTGCATTACGGGACCTTTGAATAAGTACCCCACCCAACCTCCCCTAAATTAGGGGAGGAGTTTTATCTCCCCTCCTATCAAAGAGTTAGGAGGGGATTAAGGGGTGGTAAAATTTATAAGAATACATTATTCAAAGGTCTTGTTACGGGAGTGGTTGGGCAGCTGGTGCGCCCCGCGGCCTTCAAAGCCGACTGTCCCGCCTGTTAGGCGGGAGGTAGGTTCGATTCCTACACACTCCCGCCAAATTTATCCTTGTTATCAGTAACTTAACTTTTCAGAAAAAGCCAGTGTGATAAAATTGTGATAATTTCTACGCAAAGATAAACTTATCCATCTCATTTTTTTCACCATTTATTAACGAAATAATCCTGCCGTAAGTCTTATAAATCATTTGGTGGGAGCTGTGTCCTAACTGTCTGGCAACAAAGTTTATATCAGTTGTACTTTGCAATGTGAATATTCCGTCTTGATAGAGCCAGGTGTCCGTTATGAATTGAGCCACCTTTCCGGAACTGAGAGCCAATAAATTCTGATAGCAAAACCAGCACCAGTGAAAATTTATTCTATCAATTTATTCAATTATTTCATGCAACTTTCGGGAATTCCTCTTGCAACTTTGTCCATTTTTAGTATGTAACAAATATCTATCAAAAAATATGGAAGAGAAATTGGTAAAAACGGTGATTATTTAATGAGCAAAGAAATCGGATGACAGAATTAGGTCATATATTAGCAGCCTCCCAAAATTTTTGTACTTGTGCAATTTGACAATACTTTATCTAAATATCGGGATTTTCATGCATGAAGATATCCCAATATTAAGCACAGTTGTATATTTATTCGTTATGTCGTTTCATATGGTAGAGATTTCTCACTTTGTTCGAAAGAATGCCTGCGGCTAGCACCAGTCTTTTAGACTGGTAAATATGTTTACATTCTATTTATCCGCCCAAGGCGGATGCTAGACAGCATTTTGTCATCCCTCGCCCTGTTGAATGCCGAAGGCAAATAGCAAAGCTATTATTCAACAGGGCAAGCGAAGCCGAGGGATCTCTATCTATGTACTAACAATATCTGCGTATTGCCATAGCTTTAAAAAATGGGGGGGTGCCAAGTCATATAATTTTGACATAATTTGATCTGGATGCTATATTAAAGGAAAAGGTAAGTATAATGCAAAAAAATATTAACTTAGAAGAGTTTTCGAAAGACGAAAAAATCAGATTAATGGAAGCAATTTGGGAAGATCTCTCGAAGAACGAAGAAAATTTATCGTCCCCGAATTGGCATAAAAAAGCTCTTTCTGAGACTGAGAACAGACTTAAAAATAACGAAGAAAGTGTAAAAGACTGGCATACAGCAAAAAAAGAACTTCTAAAAAGGTTTGAATGAAATTGAAAATACTTTCTTCAACCATTGAAGATTTAGCAGAGTGTAATTCTGGTATATAGGGTACTTGATTTAAGAATGAACCCAAAAAAAATTGAGGAATCGTTAAAATAGAAACAGATATTTTTTTTAACTTATTATTTAAGAAGTAAACTTTTTAACGATAAAGTTTTACAAGGGCTTGGTGGTGCTCAATTACCAAGAGTTTCTTGGAACTATTTATCCAAAATTCAAGTGCCTTTACCATCTATACAAGTCCAAGAACTAATCGTAAAAGAAATTGAAGCCGAACAGCAAATTGTTAATTCAAACAAAAAACTAATTGAAAAAATGGAAACGAAAATTGAAGTAAAATCTCCGAAGTCTGGGGCGATGAAAATTAGTTTTTAATGGGATATATACAGAAGAAACTAAACTCTCTCGTTTTTCTGACCATACTAATATTTCCACAATTTTTTGCAACTATGATCTTACAACTCAGACTTCCCCTTATTTAAAAAATATTGCACTTTCTGATATGCATTTTCTAAATCTTCTTCGGTGAATTTATCACCTTTCCAACTCTTAAACTCTTTAAAAACATTATCTTTACAGGTTTCATCACCTAACTCCTCTAATGCCATTTTACAATAAAGCATCGTACCCAATAGTTCCATCTTATTGAAACTATGATCAAAATTAAAAATTTCTTTTTCCAGAAAAGTTAATCTATTATCTAATTTTTCATCTTTTTCTCTAATAGGCTCTGTGTTATCTTTAAATAAGATGCTATTGCCTTCAATATCGATAAAACCTTCTTGCTCTAAAAATTGAATCTCACTAGCAAGGCCATGACTAAAAGGTCCATACTTATAACCTTCAAAAGTATATTGACAAGGTTCACCTAGTTCCTGAAGAAAAAAAGTTATTTTTTGTAAAACAATTTTTGTGATATCATTATTAAGGTCGTTAAGTCTTTTTATTAACCCTAAGAGCCATTCACGATTTGACATAAATTTCCTCCTTATAGATTTCCCTTTATTTTTTTGTGCCGTTCTTTTAAGTTTTTATATATTTTTTCGGCTTCTCCCTTTTTTTCCGATACAATGTAAACCCTATAAATTACAATAGGTTCCTTCAAGCTTTTCAAAATTGCAGATAAATCAAGCAAGTCATATTCCTTACCATCTTTAATAACTACATAGTCCGTTTCTTCTTTCTCATCACTTTGTTTAATCAACTTATGAATTTTTATAGTTTCTTTAAACTTAAAATAATCCTCATTTTCTTTAAAACCTTTTTCTTTTAACTCTTGAATAAATTCACCGTATTCATTTGCATATTCTTTTTCTTCTGCTTTTACTTCTAAATCAAATACAGCATGAAGTTTATTTTCACCACGCATTAAAGTCTTGGCAAACTTATCTCCTTCTTTATACTTCCTTTTAATGATTTCAAAAACATAATTGTCGTCAAAAAAGAAAAATTGCTCAAAGTCCATTTTTAATTTACCGTCTTCAATAACAATCCCGCAATCTATCTCTTCTTTATATTTTTCGATAAATTTTTTAAGAACTATATCGTAACCTTTTCTTGTTCTATGAAAAGGTACTTGCATATTATAATAGTACCTAGCTAGCAAAAGCGATTCCACTGAATGGATATTACCGTACTTTATGGTAAAATCTTTAGTCTTCTTTGAAAAATCAAAACTACTTATAAATCTTTGGAAATCATATAACCCATATTTAACCCCACACATATAAGAATCGCGTAGCAAGTAATCCGCTCTATCAGCATCAAATGAATCAGAAAGAATTTTTTTTAAAATCCTATACTCACTTGTTAATTTGCCTTTGAAAAGATTTGCTATAACTTCAGGCTTTATGTTATTCTTTTTAAAAATACTCAAAAAAGGTTTATAATCTAATACAATATGCTTACTTACATCTTCATGGGTAGTACCTTCATCCAAAAATATATCTTCAGTAGCATGAGAAAAGGGCATGTGTCCAATATCATGTAAAAGAGCAGCAAAACGTAACTCTTTAAAAAGATTTACAGTATCGCCCATCACCTCATTTAAACTATTATAGTTATTACGATACAACTCAAGAAATATATTAGTAGCAGATTGTAAAACACCCAAAGAATGTGGAAATCTTGTGTTTTCTGCTGCAGGATAAACATATTTAGTTAAAGCTAATTGATGAATACGTCTCAGCCTTTGAAAAAGTTCTGAATCCACAATCTTCAGCTCATCTTCTGTTAACCAGATAAAACCATATATAGGATCTCGGAATCTATGTTTAACGTCTATTTCTCCAAGAAGATCTGAATATTTTACCAAGCTTCAAAAACCCCCTTTAGAATTAAGTATAGCATTTCACAATTTCAAAAGCAAACTTACAGCAAAATTTTTACTCTATTTTTAAGACACGCAACCTTTATTTTTTATCTTAAAAGTATTCTATTTTAAATAGCTTATCGTTATTTATGAAAACAAAACATAAACTTTCTTTGTATTAATTTTGGCCTCTGGGCAGTTAACTTTTTTTTAATTAGATTTAAGTGATAAAAGTGTGATAAATTTTAATTATAATCTGTTATAAATGATTATAAAGTGACTTTTAAAAATAATCACAACCATAATCACTTATACTTTTTTCTCTTTATTTATAACACTTTACGCTAAGTTCGATTCCTACACACTCCCGCCAATTTTCCATCGCAGCTGGCCCTATGAATAAGGTTTAAAGCTATACTTTATTCATCAGGTCTGAATACTTTAATCTGCAAATTTTTCAACGGTTTGTAATGTTCATCATTACCGGTTATAAGAGGTAAACCATATACAATGGCGGTTGATGCTATTAAAGAGTCAGCAATTTCAACTGAGTTACTTAGATAGAATTCTTCAATAAAAAATACAGCTTTCGCTGAAATTTCTTCAGTTATATATATTATTTCTGTGCCCCAGTTATGCAGACTTTTTCTAAAAAGATTAAGCTCTTTTTTGTTTCTCATTCCCTGAACCAGTTCCATATAAGTTATTGAAGAAATAAAAAAATTATCCAAACTTTCTATTAAATCATATGCCCGGGTGTTTCCTCTCAAATACCAAATAATTACATCAGTATCCACAAGCATTAAAATCTACCTTTTCTTAAATTTCTTACGTAGTTTTCAACATTTTTTACTTTATCGTTATCTTTCCAAATTCCAAAAAGCTCATTTCCACTGTTTGTTTGTTTTGGTTTTTCAAACTTAACCAGCTTTGCACATGGTTTTCCTCTATATGTAATGGTAATTTCTTCACCCCTTTTTACTGTTTCCAAAAGTTCTTTTGAGTAAAATCTCAAATCTTTAGCAGTAGCTTCCATAGTTTTAATCCTCATACAGTTTACACTTAAAAGTATAAACTATGCTGATGTTTTGTCAATATTCGCTTAATGTACTTTTGTATATTTTAATAAGCAGGTACGCAGATATATTTGATATAACAAAGAAATACCCCCTCTCGATCTTCCCCTAATTTAGAGGGAGAAACCAGTTCCTTCCCCTGCCTTAGGGGAAGAATGAACCCAAAAAAATTGAGGAATCGCTAAAATAGAGCCAGATATTTTTACTATAAGTGCTTAATATCCACTATTGATATTCTCACACTTCGTAAGTGTGAGATTGGTTCATACTTTAATCGGCGGGATACGTTCCATGCTCTAAATAATAAGCCTCAAGGTGTGATTTGGCATTTCTCAAATCACTTTGAGCTGCAGAATTAAAGGCGCTAATCCTGTAACTTGCAAACTGCGGAATAGCAATAACTGCCAAAATGCCTATAATAACAATAACCGTAAGCACTTCAATCAGTGTAAAACCCTCTCGTTCGTTAGCGATAATTATGGTATCTTTTTTCATAAGTCACCTGCTTTAGTAAAATAAAAAGAAGCCTATTTAATTATATCAGTTTCAAAAAATAAAAACTCAGCTATTCTGTGAAATCAAATATTACGTTGTGACAATCAAAAATAACAAAAAAAGAGAGATTGCATCGTTTCCGCCCCCATGAGTGTTGAACATTCTGAAGCATTTTTTTTGCAAGTGGAAATTCCCTATTTTTGGGAAAAAGTTTTCCCTACCTCGTTGAGGAATTTTTTTTGTTAAGTATTATTCATCTGTCTCTATTTCCACTAACACTTATTTTTTGCCTTCTTTAATTGCCTCCATAGTTTTCTGCATTTTATCTAAAAGATTTTTTCTATCTTCTTCAGATAAAAGAAAATTCTCAATTGGCTTTCCAGTTACCTCAGAAGCTTTTTTCATATTTACATAATGCAATAGCGTCCATAACTTCTCATAGTCAGGTTTTAAATCTATGCCTTTTTTAATTGTATCAACAATGCCATCATAATCAGATAGAAAGTTATCTGTACTATAAATCATATTCCATGCTTTGGAATAATATGTTAAGTGTGATTTTTGAAATTTTAAAGCATCCTGGACATTCTCTTCAAGCATTTTTGCTATGTCATCGTCTTTGTTATATGTTGCATAATACACAAGATCTTTATTTGCATATGAATATATAAATTTGTTTTTTTCTTCCATTTCATTAACATTCTGAATAAAATTGTCAGTAACACCAAATTGTTTCACAAGTTTAATATCATTGTAAATTTTTTCATCATAATAATAATTACGAACCACAACAAATAAACTGAAAAAAAGTAGTAAAACCACCCCAATATTTATATAAACATTTTTATTACTGCTACTAATGCCTTTCGGTATTAATA